>JACOEF010000042.1 GCA_024998705.1 Nitrospira sp. | reverse complement strand
ATACTTCATTCTGTTCTCGCGAGCCTGCACGCAGGTGTACGGCACGGCCGTCGAAGTGAAGTAACGGGCGGATCGGCGGGGGATTCAAAAGCCGGAAACGGAGTGTGGGCTGTGCCGCTGAGGGGTAGAGTGCAGGGCGATGGACGATGGCAAAGGAAGTATCTATGGCCGTCGCGCTCTCCGGTCTTCGCTCGGTTCACGTCGCGATCGAAACGGATCCGCGTTGGGCGGCCATTGTGGCTCGCGACGCGACCGCCGACGGGACCTTCTACTACTCCGTTCGGACGACGGGTGTGTATTGCCGCCCCTCTTGTTCCGCACGACAACCTCGGCGGGAGCATGTCCGATTGCACGAGACCTACGCCGATGCCGAGCAGGCCGGGTTTCACCCCTGTCGGCGCTGTCGACCCGATCAACCGCCGGTGGCGGATCGGCAGGCGGCGATGGTGGTTGCGATCTGCCGCTTCATCGAGCAGGTCGAGCAGGTGCCGTCTCTCGATGAGTTGGCGCAACGGGCGAAGATGAGTCCGTCTCATGTTCGTCGGATCTTTACGTCCGTCACGGGCCTGACGCCTCGCGGGTATGCCACCGCCCATCGGGCCATGCGTGTGCGGCAGGAACTGGATCGGACCCGGTCGGTGACGGATGCGTTATACCAGGCCGGATTTAATTCTTCCGGGCGTTTCTATGAGGCCTCGAATGCCCTCTTGGGCATGACTCCGTCACGCTACCGCGCCGGCGGCGCACAAGCCGATATCTGGTTCGCCGTAGGAGATTGCTCGCTGGGGGCGATCCTCGTGGCCCGAAGTGAGCGCGGGGTGTGTGCCATTCTGTTGGGCGATGATCCCGAAGCCCTGACGCGGGATCTTCAAGACCGGTTTCCCCGTGCGAACCTCATTGGCGGGGATGCTGCATTGGAGGGCCTGGTCGCAACCGTGGTCGGCTTCGTGGAAGTACCGGGTCGGGGATTGAATCTTCCACTCGACATCCGAGGCACCGCGTTTCAGCAGCGGGTGTGGCAGGCATTGCAACACATTCCTGTCGGGTCGACCGTGACCTACGCCGACATCGCGAACCGCCTGGGTTTGCCCAAGTCCATGCGGGCCGTCGGGCAGGCGTGCGGCGCAAATCCGTTGGCGGTTGCCATTCCTTGCCATCGTGTGGTGCGCCAGGATGGCGGGCTTGCCGGTTACTGCTGGGGTGTGGAGCGGAAACGGATGTTGCTGGAGCGTGAGGCGAGTAGCGCCTCACCATCGGCACCGTCTGTCCAGTCTCGGTCCGCCTCATGAGAAATTGCTCCTGACCATCCCGACTGGCCGCGACCGTCATCTCCTCGAGGGGTGGTGCATTTGCACCGTGGGTGGTGGTGATCCACCAGTCAATCCCATCTATCCCCATCTATCCAAGCCCATCCATTCATGGTGAATCTGGCGATTTGGCCTATTCCTGGTCGTCTCATGCTGCAGGCGCTGTCTTTGCATCCTGTGTACCATTGAATGATATGGAAACACCCGTTGCGAAGGGCGAGGGGAGGTCACCATGGGAATGGCATGGTCATTTGGCTTGGTCGCTGACGAGAAGGCTTGTCTAGGGCGGGTACTGGTGGTGGACGATGAAGACTCGATTCGCAGCCTGCTCCGCATGACCCTGACACAGGGGGGCTACGACGTCGAGGAGGCGGAGGATGGCGGCAAGGCGGTCGAAGTCTTAAACAGCGGCGATAATCCGTTGATGGTCGACGTCATTATTTGCGACATCCGGATGCCGCGTATCAACGGAGTCGAGGCCATTGCCTATTTTCGTGCTCAATATCCTTCCCTGCCGGTCATCATGTTGACGGGGTATCACGATGAGCCTCTGGCGCATTCGCTCCGTCAGCAAGGAGTCGTCGAGTATTTGGAGAAACCGGCTGATCGGGAGCGCATTCTCTCCTCGGTGGCGCAGGCTATCGCCGGACGGCGGATCAGTTTTTACCCCTGAGGCGTGACCGGGCAGTGTGGAATCCCGGGGGGCCCCGCCTAGTCCCTGCGTTTCCATTCCCTCCTGTTTGATTTTCGACCGGCAGCTTCTTAGAATCCTTTGAGATGACATTCATCGCTTGATCAGGAGGACCAGTATCCATGTGTCAATTCATGACCCGTTCGATCCCCCATGTCCCATTTGGCTCTCTTATGGTTGCCGGCCTGGTTGGTCTGCTGTGCATCGGTGTGGCCCCTTCTCCCCTCAACGCCGCACGCGGTGGCGGCAAGACAGAGGTGTTGCCGGTGCAAAAGGCGGCGCCGGCGGCCGTCATCATTGAAGGGATCGGCAATGAAGTGGAATTGCGTCGTCAGATGCGAGCCAAGAATGGAGTGGCCGAACTCGGATCATCAACCTCACAGGTGATGTTTTCGCAAGCGCCGACGGGGTCGTTCGGATTTATCGTGCCGAAGCTGTTAGGCCTGGCCTTGGTGACGCAGAGTCCGGATCTCGCCATCGGTCGCACGGCGCCTGCCACAAACGCCTATGAGATTCATAAGCTCGCCGACGGGAGCGGGATGTTGGTTGGATTCATGGGCACGGAATTGATGACCCAGGTGGCACCGAGCCAACGCCCGAAGAATGTTCGTATCGTGCTCTATTCCAATCCGTCGGACAAGGCTCCGCACATTGT
>JACOEF010000973.1 GCA_024998705.1 Nitrospira sp. | reverse complement strand
TCGGACGGTCTCGAAAACCGTTGTCCTGAAAGGGACCGTGGGTTCGAATCCCACCCTCTCCGCCACACCTGCTGCAACACCTCAACACTCTGCCGGTGGGATTCGAACGGGGGCTCTGAAGGGGGTATGCCCCCTTCACGGGGTGACCGGAGCGAAGCGGAGGCGCGAGGGGGCCTGGCCCCTTAGCGGGAGCGCGTGCGAAGCACCTAAGCGCGACTTCGAATTCCCACCCTCTCCGCCACACCTCATAGAACACCCGCTCCTCTACTTTCTTTCCCTTCCGTATCAACGCCTTATGAATTCCTTACCTACCGAGGCAAGGGACTCCCCCGCGTCTAGTGGTCTGTTAGACTCCGGTGATCCAAGCTACTCTCCGGTCCACACAGGAGGGCTGCATGGTTGAACAAACGGAAGCCGCGGTGGTGATGACGCTGTTGGCGCTGGGGGGAATTGCGTTGATGGCGGATGAGTCGATCGGAACGACGTGCATGCAGATGGTGAAATGGATTCGTACTCGAGGCAGGCGTTAACCGGCTCGTTTCTTCAACTCCCTCCGCAATTCGACCATCGCCAGGGTATCGCGTTCGCAGTACCGGAGGAGAGCCTCTTCGATCTGCGCCTTCTCGATCCAATCACTGACCGTGAAGATCATGCGGGCATATTCACAGGCTGCCACCCCCCCATCCCCGATAGCCAAATCGGCATAATTCAACGATGGCACCACGGCCGGCAGCACGGCCTTGATCGAGTAGCTCCCCTCGAAGCCTGGATGGTAGTAGTGATCTCTGATGACAATATGCAGGTCCCACAATCTCGCGATCACCCGCTTCAGATCCTTTCGCAGTGACGGAAAATCTTCCGCCAACCGCTCCAGCACTGAGCGTTCATAACTCGAATACACACAGCTACTGCCCGCCGACCCCAACGAATCCAGCAACGTGACGGCCAGTTCTTCACGCGGATCACGCCCATCGCGACAGAGATACTCGCCATGCGTGAGCGTCCCATCGAGGTATTCGATGTGGTTGGACCATTGAGTGGGAATCACCTGATAGGGCCGGGTCCCTACGAATTTGGGCACCGCCGGCATGAACGTTTCGAAATCCAAATGGTGCACGGGATACTCGATCTTCTCCAGCGCCGACCGCAAACCCTCTCCAATCCATTCTCGATTGTCCCTTACACGCCGCTGAACCGGCGTCAACGTCACGTGGTCGGGAATGTCGTCGATGGTCTCCACGCCCAACTCGCGCAGCTGAATGACCGTCTTGCTGCTCCCGGGCAAATGATAAATCCAGCGAGGCGGCTTCGTCTCTGTGCAATGTGCCCAGAAGGGACATTCATAGGGGCTATGACAATGTTCATCCGGGGCAATAGGCGGCGCCGACATCTCGCTCAACGCGGCGTGCATCGAGGCCAGACGTGCAGACACGTCCGGCAAGCGCGGGCGTACCGTGTCATTCAGGGAACGGATGCTGAATAATTGGCCCAGATCGAGTTCCACGCCGTCGAACACATACTGTGTGTTCACATGCATGAGACAGATGTCGTCGAGCACCAGGCCGGCCCCTTCGAGGACGTAACTCTGGATCGTCAAATCCTCCACGTGAGTCGCCTTCAACTTGGTGGAAGATTTCACTTCCACCAGCCGCCAGGTGGATTGCCCGGACTCGTTCACCCCGACGCGCTCCAGGACATCGACCCGGATCAAGACCTGGTCGAACTGAAATGCGCCTTCGAAGATGGCCGGCACCGTCGAATCCTGGAGAAGCTCCGCCGTCTGCGCCAGAGCCTCCTGCGATTGACGGTACCCGGCCGTGACGAGGCGCCCGCCGGGAAATCGCCGGCGGGCCAGTTCGCCAAGGTCCGTACCCATGTCGAGAATGGCCTGCGTGGCCGCATCCGGCTTCGTGGCAAGCGCCGGAGCGTGAATTTCCAAATACAGCCGCTTGTGGCACTGCAGGCCCGACAGATATCGTGATTTTGACAGCCGATAGGAGGAACGAGCGGCCGGCTCGGGCGTGATC
>JACOEF010000972.1 GCA_024998705.1 Nitrospira sp. | reverse complement strand
TGTGCTGAACGCGCGCGACCGGATCGCGGCCGTCACTCCAGCAGATGTGCAGCGGGTGGCTGCCGAGTATTTGACGAAGCCGAACCGGACGGTCGGCGTCCTGGTCAAGAAGGCGCAAGACAAGAAAATGGCGGCCGCAGGTGAGGTGACTCGATGAGGCGCGTCGTTCGTGAAGCAGATCTCGTGAAACGTGAAGGGGAGAGAGGAATTCTCATGAGGAACGCGATGGGACGGATGTCGTGTCTTGCCATGGTGCTCATGCTCCTGTTGCAGGCGACGGTGGGATGGGCGGCGGACCCGACATCGAATGATCCGCGCACGATGCGGTTCCCCACGGTGGAATTTAGTCCGCCGGATGCGGAGCGTGTGGTGTTAGAGAACGGCATGGTGGTCTATCTGCTCGAAGATCACGAACTCCCGTTGGTGACCATCAATGCGACGCTTCAAACCGGTAGCTGGCTGGATCCGGCGGACAAGGTCGGGTTGGCCGGGATGACCGGGGCGGTGATGCGCACCGGCGGCTCCGTCGGCATGTCTCCCGATGAGGTCGATGATGAACTCGAACAATTGGCCGCTTCGCTGTCGATCGGGTTTGCGAAAGAGTCCGGCTCGGCGTCGCTCGATGTGCTGAAGAAAGATCTGAAGCGTGGGCTGCAGATCTTCGCCGATCTGTTGCGTCGGCCGGCGTTCGAGCAGGGTCGGGTGGAGCTGGCGAAACTGCAGGCGCTGGAGGGCATCAGGCGGCGGCAGGACAGTCCCGGATCGCTTGTGGGGCGGGAGTTTGCCAAGCTGCTCTATGGCCCGACTCACCCGAGTGCCCGTGAAACCTCCGTTCGTTCGATCGATGCGATTACCCGTGAAGATCTGGTGGCGTTTCATCAACGGACGGTTCATCCCAACGGCATCATTCTCGGCGTGACCGGCGATTTCGAGAAGGCCGATATGTTGGCTCTGTTGCGCGACGCCTTCGGCGATTGGGCCAAGGGCAACGTGCCCGCCGTCACGATTCCCGCTGTGTCCGAGACCGACGTCAAGACCGGCCTTGTGCGGTTCGTGAACAAAGATACGTCGCAAACGCATCTGCGGGTGGGACATCTGACCATCAAGGAGACCGATCCGGATTACGTTGCGGTGGCCATTGCCAACGACATTCTGGGCGGCAGTTCGTTCCGCAGCCGGCTCTTCAACGATGTGCGCACCAAGCGCGGCTTGGCCTATTCGGTCGGCAGCGGACTCCGGGCCAGCGTCTATGATGAAGGCGTCTGGTTGATGCGCGCCGAAACGAAGTTGTCTTCGACTCAAGAGGTGGTGAATCGTTTCGTGGCGAACATGGAGCGGATGCGCAATGAGTCGGTGACCGACACCGAATTGGAAGAAGCCAAGGAAGCCTATGTGAACTCGTTTGTCTTCTCGTTCACCAGCGCGTCCAGCATTGTGGGACGGCTGATGGATCTTGAATATGACGGGTTGCCGAAAGATTGGCTGCAGCAGATCCGCGATAAGGTGGTGAAACTGACGAAAGAGGATATTCAACGGGCGGCGAAGGCCCATTTTAATCCCGAGCGGCTGCGGATTCTGGCCGTCGGGTCTGGCGAGGCCCTGTCGAAAGTGCTGGCCAGTTTCGGCGAGGTGAAGGAAATTACGTTGGTACCTGAGAGTTGAGGGGCAGGCAGATCGAGTGGCTCTTTGCTCGCGCAACGCGCGGCATAAGAATGCCCCCGTTGGACGCGCGCAGTCAGAGCCACCACGACCTGCCTGCTGGAGTGGCGAGGTGTAAGACGGGGTTCGTCCCATGCCTGCCTCGAAGACTCAGGGGTG
>JACOEF010000134.1 GCA_024998705.1 Nitrospira sp. | reverse complement strand
TTGGGTGCAGTTGAGTGTGAAAGATGATGGAATGGGGTTCAGCCCCGAAACAGAATCGCGTCGAACGAAAGGACTGGGCATTGTCGCGATGGAAGAGCGCATCCATATGGTTGCAGGGGAATTGGCGGTTCAGTCAGGAAAAGGGCGAGGTGCTGTCGTAGTGGCTCGGGCACCTTACAGGGAGCGTGAAACATGACGGCTAGTGTGAATTCGTCGATGAAGTCTCCGGTCAAAACGATTAGCGTGGTGTTCGCTGACGATCATGCGTTGGTCGCAGATGGGATGACCACCATCTTACATGGGGTCAACCATAAGCAGCGAGACTACGAATTCGCCGTGGTGGGCCAAGCATCATCAGGACGTGGGTTGCTGGAGCTCGTGAAGCGGGTTCCTGCGGACTTGGCGTTTGTTGATATCTCGATGCCGGATATGTCTGGTCTTGATGCCGTGCCAAAGGTCCGGGAGATCCGGCCCGATATTAAGATTATCGTCGTGACCATGCATAAGGAACCTGAATACATGACCCGAGCGTTATCTGTGGGGGCGAACGGGTATCTGATGAAGAGTTGCAGCGCTCAGGAGTTTTGCCATGCGATCGATGAGGTCATGAGAGGCAACGCGTATGTGACGAGCCTGCTTGGAAGTCGGCCGGGAGGGACTCTTCGTGGTTCTGATGAGGAAGAGGATCAACTCACCTCCCTGGGGATGTCACAGCGGCAGCGGGAAGTCGTAACGTTGTTGGCTTCAGGCAAGACGATCAAAGAAACCGCGTTTCAGATGGGTTTGAGCCGAAAGACCGTTGAACACCACAAGGCGATGTTCAGGGAGAAATTTGGCATTGATACAGATGCCGACCTGACGAAGTTCGCGATCAAGCATGGTCTGACCGGGACCGATTGGATCCGGAAGTGACTGCCCGTACCGATGGTGGCATTCACTTTTCACCGCAGAATCGGTGAGATCGCAATCAACTTCTCTGCGCTCTCTGCAGCGTCCTTCAGTGTCGAACACCCGCAGATCTGGATCAGTGAATCTAAGTCGAACTCGAGATCGACTCTGTCACATCCACGTCCTTGACGTGCTCTCCCATCGTATAGTCTCCGGTCTCGAATACCATTAATTGGTTCGTCTTCAGGGTGAGAAAGAACGGCCCGCGGGGATGCTTGCATCGTCGATGCGAAGCTCCTCCAGCCCCTGATGCCTACTGCTTATCTCCCGAGGTTGTCCCTTGGTTGGGTTTAGCAGCTCGATGTGAGGGTTTGGGCATGACGGGTTTGACAAAGTCCAGCCATCGTTCCTCCATCCTTCCTCCATCCTTCTCTCGATCTCGCCCAATAGCCTCGCGGCCTCTCGCGCTTCAACAATGCCGCCGTATTTCAGATTGAGAGACAGTTCTTGAAGCTGCGCCGACTTAATAAAATACCACGTTGCTCGTCCGCGGAAGTCGACTGTTTGCTGCAGCGCAGTGGCGAGGGCAGGAAGGGCCGCTACGAAAGCTGTGAATAGAGGGAAAATTTTCCCGTCTGCGACTAGAATGGCGGCGATTGCACTGGCCGCAATGGCACCGAACGACAAAGCTAGATCAGTGAGGTTGTTAGTCCGTCCTCCAAAAATGCACCGGCAGCACGTTCATCGATTTCAGTCGCTAGTTCTTGGATCTCCGGGTTCGATGCCATTCGAATCCTCCGACGCTGAGATTTACTTCGTGGTCAAGTATAACGGCGGCGCCTATTATGCTCCTTATTCATCATGGTTTGTAGTTGAGCGTTCACTGATGGGCATGTTTCTTCGACCTGAGATCTTACGAGTGTCTTTACGTTTGTTCGCTCTTCGATCTCTCACGCATCGAGTTCCCCTGGGACTACCCGATCCTGGCTAGGTGTCTCCTGAGTGTGTTAGGGCGAGACGCGCGGAATTGTGTGCTGGCGATGGCCAGGAGTGAGGGGTGTTGCTGGCTGAATGAGGAGATGAGGCATGGGAGTCCTGGTCGTTGTGGCAGGTGGTCCCGATCCACTGACGCCCTGCGGCTGCTGTTGTGTTGAAGGCGGCCAATAGGTCGTCTCGTTTCCATTTAAGATGCACGGTGCCTTTTTTGAAATAGCGGATACGGAAGAAGGTACTTTCGCAGGGCCGTGGGTCTACCCTATGGTTGTGAAATGAGCGTTCCAGCGCGTCGCGTACCCTGACAATCTCCTCGAATTTGTGCCCATCGAGCACGGCGAGGACGCGTTCCAGATCGGAGTAGATCTCGCCGGCGTCACGGGTAGACCAGAGGTCGAAGCGTCCATTCCAAAAACGACAGCCGTAGGGAAACACAAGTTTGCAATTGACCTTGTACGAGTCGTTACTCTTCCAGCCGGACCTGCCGTCCCCGCTTCCGATGTCCCCGGTGGTGTTGCCCTTGTAATGTCGGGTGAGCGCGACGAACACGTTCCAGACAGATTGTTCAAAGAGGCGTTTGCGCTGTAGAAAAATGTTTGTGAGGGTGCCTTTGATGTTTTTTGCGGTAAAGGGGACGGTACTGTCTCGCTCCAGGTCTTGTAAGAGTTCCTGGGTCTGCTTCGTATCCAGCCACTTCTGAAAGTCCATTTGTTCAAACACGTGCATCCAGGCGCTTCGTCGAAGGGCCCGTGCGAATTCGGCGCGCGCGGCGGTGGTGTTGGTTTGGGCCAGAACCAGAATCTTTTTGAGGTCGGATTCCTCTCGTTTTGACCGGCCGGGGCGAAGCTCGGTGCCGAGCGCGTTCATAAAGAGGCTGGCTTTACGG
>JACOEF010000971.1 GCA_024998705.1 Nitrospira sp. | reverse complement strand
TGCAAGTGCGGCTAGAATTCCGACCCTATTCATAACCCTACCCTCCTTGGAAAAATGATGACCAGAGAACCGTTGAATCACAGTATCCAAAAAAAGAGTTCAGAAAAAACAAAAATCCAGAGAACGCGCTAGGAGGAGGAAGTGCGATGCACACCCCCTTTCTCTCTGCTTACCTTCCCCTGTAATGCAGCCGAAATAAATCCAGACTTATAGGATGAAAACGCGGCCATGGTACTTAAATCCACCAAACGTGTCAAGAAAATGTTTTGCCCCTATTCGACCTCCCCGAGGGGGAGACAAGCCGAGCGTATCACATCGTGCCCTACTTGATAAAACTAAAATCACCGTCTGAATTCACTGAGTCCGCCTCACTGCGCCACAACAGAGCGCCAGTACGCCTGACTGATTATGACGCAAAGGACTGCAGACTCTTGGTCGCGATTGGCCCGAGCGCCGTAATCGAGAGACAGCGCTGATCCAGCAATGTTTGCGCCACACGATAGACTTGATCGGTCGTCACACGATCGATTTCCGCGATCATCTGCTCAAGGGAGACATGACTACCTTGCGTCAGTTCATCCTTGGCCAACTTGCTCATGCGGCTATGTGAACTCTCCAGACTGAGCATCAGACTACCCTTCATCTGGTTTTTCACCCGAGCCAAATCTTTTGCATCGATTCCATGCACACGGAGCTTCTTGAGTTCCCGGCAGACGACCTCCACGACTCGCTCGACTTCTTTCGGGCGCGTCCCCGCATAAACAGTGGTCATACCGCCATCAGAATACGTGGACAAGAAGGAGTAGATCGAGTAGACGAGCCCGCGTTTTTCACGCACTTCCTGAAATAAGCGCGAACTGACGCTGCCACCCAGCACTCCGTTCAATGCATGGGCCGCATACCGATCTTTGTGTCCGGCACTTAAACCCTGTAGGCCCAGACACAAATGTACCTGTTCAAGAGCTTTGCGCTTAACCAACACGCCACCTCGCACCTCAGGCGGACGACGGCTCGGTTGAGCAGCCACCCCTTTGTGCGAGCTGGAAAAATACCGCGCCAGTAACTGCTCCAACCGCCTCCAGGTAAAATTACCCGCCACGGCGACGACGGTACGCTCCGGATCGTAGTGCGAGCCAACATAGGACACCAGATCGTTTCGCCCCAAGGCTTGGATTCTCGGAGCCTGCCCCAGGATCGGCCGACCCAACGGATGGGTGCCAAGCGTGGGCTTCATGTGGAGCTCCTGAACGAGATCCTCCGGGTCATCCTGCACCATCCGAATCTCTTCGAGCACCACCTGCTTTTCTTTTTCGACTTCCTTAGAGTCGAACCGGGAACGATAGAACAGATCCGAAAGCAGCTCCAGCGCCGCCTCCAACTGCTGATCGAGCACCTTCACATAAAACGTCGTCGTTTCTCGGGTGGTGAACGCATTCATCTCACCCCCCAGCGCATCAATCTCACGGGAAATCTGCGTCGCCGTGCGGTTGCGCGTCCCCTTGAAAAACATATGCTCCAGGAAGTGAGACAAGCCCTCTTCCCCCGGCTGCTCATCGCGCGATCCGACGTTCACCCATATGCCGATCGTGACGGACTTCAACGTCGGAAGGAGTTCAGCCACAATGCGCAACCGGTTGTCGAGCACAATCTTGCGATACACGATCAATTATCCCGCAGGCGTTGGTTCGGTCGTGGGGGAACCAGCTGGCGCCGGCATGGCTTCCTTCCGGCTCAGACGAATCTTCCCCTGTTTATCGATTTCCAACACCTTTACCATCACCTGGTCACCCTCCGACACCTCGTCCGTGACCGCCTTGACGCGATGATGAGCGAGCTGGGAAATGTGCACGAGACCGTCCGTCCCGGGTAACACTTCGACAAATGCGCCGAAATCCATAATCTTCCGAACAGTTCCACGATAGATCTT
>JACOEF010000970.1 GCA_024998705.1 Nitrospira sp. | reverse complement strand
TCGTGCGGCCGATTCTGAAGGAACTGGGCGAACTGGCCCGGCCCCATCTGAAGGGACGCGAAGCCGAAGCGCTGGCGCATCTCACGGCGGTGGACGGGTCGGTCTTCTCCGCGCTGCCGCGAATGACGTGGGCCTTGTGGCAGGACGCCCGGCATCGCGGCGTGAAGCTGCATCTGCAGTTTTCCGTGGCCAAGTGGACGCCGGTCGACGCCGTGATCACGCCCGCCGCCTGTTCCGAACCGGCCGCGATGGCGGCGATGCTGGAACCGGGACGGCTCTACGTGAATGATCGCGGTTACGCCAGTTTCGAGTTGATGCGCCGCGTGCTCGACGCCGGGTCGTCGCTGATCACCCGCGTCAAGGACGACCTCACGTTGACGGTGCAGGAAGAACGCGCGATCTCGACGGAAGCCGCGCAGGCCGGCGTGATCCGCGACGTGATCTTGAAGCGGCTCGGCACGTCGCATCACCGAGACGTCGTCGGCCGTCCGATGCGGTTGGTCGTCGTGCGGGCCAGGGAGCGCAGCGGCGAGACGACCGAACTGTGGCTGGTCACCGACCGCTGCGATCTCGACGCCGATCTGGTGGCCATCGCCTACCGTTATCGTTGGACGATTGAACTGTTCATCCGCTGGCTGAAATGCGTGTTGGGGGCTCGGCATCTGTTGTCGCACAAACCGGCCGGCGTGGAACTGCAGATGTATGCGGCGCTGATCGTCAGCCTGCTGATCGCCCTCCGCACCGGTTCGAAACCGACCAAGCGGACGTTCGAGACGATCCAGTTTTACCTGCTGGGCTGGGTCAGCGACGAGGAGTTCGCGGCGCATCTGAGGGCCTTGAAAAAAATCTAGTCCACGTTCAACCACCCGCGGTGCGCGCACTACGGCCGTGGCCGTCCACGCCTGCGCCGAGAACACGACGCCCCCCCGGAATCCGCCACCCCGGCGTTCCCAACGCGGCTTCCATTCCCTACCATCAACCAAAACCCGCTCCACCCAAAACCTGTGCCGAACAGAATTG
>JACOEF010000969.1 GCA_024998705.1 Nitrospira sp. | reverse complement strand
GCTCCAATGTGGGACGAATGTCCACAACCTTCCCAAGTGACTCAGGGCCGTAATGCGGGTTCTCTTCGATTTCGTGCACGCTTCGCCGGCCCTGCGGAGCCTTGAAGTCAAAATCGACGGTCGAAAGGCCTTTTTCCTCGACGGTCACTTTCTTCTGCAACATCGTACCGACTCCGGGATGCCAGACCATCAATGTGTAGTCGCCCGGCGGCACATCCGTCAAGCTGAAGGTACCGTCATCTGCAGTTAGCGCGAAATAGGGATTATCGACGGCAAACCCCCAACTCTCCATATACGCATGGAACCCACATTGCATCACAAACATCCGTCGTCCTTTGGTCATACGAATGACTTCCGTGACCGGCGCTCCCGCGAGATGCTCATGGCTTTCCGCGCTTACTAACCGCTTATGGTGTGGATTCATCGGCAAAGGAGTGTTGAATAAGACGCGAGGACCGAGCTGCGAGGTCTCGTAGGCCTGGATGTCATGCATCACGGGATCCATGTTCATGACCGACACTTTAGAGCCATTCTTCACAACTGTGACAAAAGGGAGGAACCGACAATCCCTCGCCTCGATGGTCAAGGGCTCAAACTTAAACGGCTTCCCTTGTGTGACATCAGTCAGGACGACGACGACATCCTTCAACCCTTGGCTGGAAGCCAGTGAAAACTCGTCAAGAATTCGCCAACCCGTCCCGGTCGAGATGCGGCCACAATAGACCGGATCTGGAAATGTGATCAGGTTATATCCCTTCGGAGTTGGTTTTCCCCCGGTCATAGTAACGGTTCCATTTATGGTACCGCCATCCGTAACTGCGATCTCCTCATAAGCCCACGAAGGAGACCAGCAGACACTGACAGCGCAGAGCACGGCAACGCCGACTAATCGCATGTCATTCCTCCAGTACTACGTATGATATCGATACGAGCAGTATCGACAGGATGTTGGATGTATTTGGTGATCATACACAATCAACGCCGGACAACAAAAGGGGGGAGCCCTTTCAGGCTCCCCCCTCCTCACCTCATCTCGTGAGAGATGCGGTCTGTCTACTTAGCCGCGACAGGAATCGCCTGCGGAACAGGCTGCTCCAGTTCGGCGCTCTTGGCGCCGGCGCTGGCGCCAGCCAAGGGCAACAGTCGCGTATCACCGGTCGGCAATACCCGCACATAGCCCCACTGACCGGATTGCGAGTACGGCAAGCGCTGGTTGCTGTACACATAGTCGCCCGGCAGACGATACATTCCACCCGCCGAGGGGAGGAACGCATCGATCGTCTCGGAACCGGAGAACTCGACGACACTGATCAGGTCAGCGCCACGCATGAACGGCTCGATCGGCCATTCGTGCTTCTCGACGCTGAACATGCCGTTTTGCTCATTGCTCACACCCAACACATGGATGCGCACCGGGTCACCGGCATGCGCCTCGATGAGCGGAGTGGCTGGATCCTCCGGCTTATCCGCCTTGCAAGGTTGGAACACCTTGCCAAGCGAACAACCCTGCTCTTCGCGGAACTTGTACGGTTCCGACCGGTAGTTGACGCCGGTCAAGCCCGCCACGTTCTGCACGTAGGGCATGAAGCTCGTGCCGATGATGTTGTCCTCGTCTTGGAAGAACAAGGCCACGTCACGATAATTGGCCCGCATTTCATTGCCCGGCACCGAGCGATCGATGATGACATCGGCCGCCCAGGCGTTCTTATTGGACAGATCCGCGCCGGTCTTGGGATCACGATACTTCGATCCCTTGGGTCCGACAACGACGGCACCGAACAACCCGTTCCGAGGATTGGTCATCACATTACCCCAATCCCACACCAACGACGTGGTCTCGCCGTTAAACGGATCCGCGTAGTACGTGTATTCACGCTCTCCACCCGGTGCGACCGTCTGGTCACCCGGATTGTTCCCCACGTTCGCACCCATGGAATCCTTCGGATCGAAGGCCAGGCCGATCGCAGAGAAGGAGGCTTTGCTGTCCTTCATCTTGTTCTTCAAATGTACCTTGACGCAATCACCGCTGTTCACACGCAACGTCAGCGGCATCGGATGCGCGCCGGCGGCGACTTTTGCGGTGTCCTCTTCCAATGCATAGATCTTGGCCTCGGCATTGGTCATGAGGATCCGTCGCTCAAAGTCCACTTCGATGGATTCCGGTGCCTTGGCATTGAACTTCATGCCGGCATAGTCCATCGCCACCACGTTGAACTGCTTGACGGGAGCATCGGCGGGACACACCGGCAGGGGCTTCGGCATCTCGCCCTTGTTGGAGAAGCCCGCGGGCAACTTCTTCAAATCAGCCTGCTCCTTATCCAACACCCGGATGATGCCCCAGCCACCCTCG
>JACOEF010000968.1 GCA_024998705.1 Nitrospira sp. | reverse complement strand
GTGACCGACCGCCGGTCCCGTTGTCATCGCCATAGTCTTCGCATTTAGTAATTCTTTTACCAGCACGGCCCCATCGGGAAACCGTCCCGTCTTTTTATAGTAGGCGATGGTCTCAGGCTGAGTGTATACCGTATGGTATTCGTGGAGGCCCGGCCCCATCTTCTCAAGACTTTCCCCAGTGTTCGCGTGAGCCCACGTTCCCAACGTCGGCCACTCCGTATAGTTTTCCGGAACGTGAAGTGCTCCCGTTGCAACATCGACAGCTGGAGAAAAGGGCTGTTCCCCCTCGGCGAGCGATGACCTGCTCTGGGCAATTGATATGAGCACGAAATAAAGTACGACAATTAAGTATCCAGCCTTGCTCATGTGCACACCTCCTAGGTTAAGCTCAGATCTGAATCAGATCTGATATGACTCAGTTGCCTCGATCAAGCCCACTGGCACTGATATTTGATCACCACGCCGCTGCGTACACTTCTG
>JACOEF010000967.1 GCA_024998705.1 Nitrospira sp. | reverse complement strand
CCGGCCTTCCCCGCCGCCATGGGCAGCAGGCTCGTCTCCGTCATTCCAGGCACCGTGTTGATCTCAAGGACAAAGGGCTTTCCCTTGGGCGTAATTCGGAAATCGACCCGGGCCGCTCCGCTGCATCCCAAGGCCTGATAGGTCCGGATGGCCAACTGTTTGATCTGCCGAGTGACTGCGGCCGGGAGCGGCGCCGGGCACAGGTACTGCGTGCGACCCTTCTCATACTTCGCCGAGAAATCATAAAATCCATCCGGCGCCACAATTTCCACCGCCGGCAATACGGTCACTTCCCCGTCGGAGCCGCCCAAAAGCGACACCGTGACCTCATGCCCGGGGATAAACGCCTCCACCATCGCTTCTTCGTCATACCGGTGCGCCACACGAAGGGCCTCTTTCCATTGCGACGGCTTCCGGACAATGGTGACCCCGATGGTGGAGCCCTGGCTCGCCGGCTTCACCACCACCGGCAACTTCAATTTGCAGGTGTTCAGCACCCGCTTCAAACTGGGAGCCGTTCCCCGCAGCACCACCGTCCCACGCGGGGCAGGAATTCCCTGCGCCGCCAATTCCGTCTTGGTCACCACCTTATACATCCCGACGGCACTGGCTCGAACCCCGGAACCGGTATAGGGAATGCCGAGGGTCTCCAAAAATCCCTGAATCGCGCCGTCTTCACCTCCCGGTCCGTGCAGCGCCAGAAACCCTACTTCAACCGCCTGCTCCTGGAGCGTCTTGGACAGATCCGGTCCGACATCGATGGCCACCGCGTCGTAGCCGCTTCGCACCAGCGAGCGGTACACCGCCT
>JACOEF010000299.1 GCA_024998705.1 Nitrospira sp. | reverse complement strand
TAATCAAATCACGCGAACAGGGCAAGTTACTTCTTCTCTGCGCAACGATCGAAGAGTCGTCGCGAATCCGACAACGGCTCCCACCGCAAAATCTGCAGCGCGTCGCCCACATAGGCCGGCGTGCGCATGCCGTTGAGCACGGACGTGACACCCGTGGTGCTGGCAAGAACCCACAGAGCCTTCTGCGACAAGGTAGCCTTCCGCCTGTGTTCGGGCAACAGCGGATCGATGGTTCGCTGCAGCTCTTCAACGCGCAGACGACTCCGTTCACTGGCTTCACGATGCAACGTTCGCAGGAGCGCGAGGAGTTCCGGTACGTACCGGTCACGCCAGGCTTCCCACTGCTCCGCCACGGTTCCCGTAAACGCGTCCGAGAGCGTGCGAAGCACCTGGTTCACGTGAGGGGCAATCATCTGGGTTTCGATTTGCTCCCAATGTTCGACGCCCTGCACCTGCGTGCGGATGCGGTGCAATTCATCGGCCCATCGGAAAAAGTCTGCGGGAAGCATACCTTGGCCGCTATGGGTCACCGCCGGCGCCAGCTCCTTTCGATACTCTTCTTCCAACAGGGCGACCTTTTGTCGCTGCGGCTCGAACTCCGCCTCTGGAGCCGGTACCGGGACATCGGCCAGCCGCACCACTCCGCCGCGCTGAGTCGGCATCGCGTTCAGCGGGCGATTGACGAGCACCGCGACCACTTCCCTCACGGCCTCATCCAGCAAGGTCTTGCCGTTATTCGGGCCGGTATTCTTGATCAATGCCGCGCCGGATTCGTACAGGTTCATCGGACACTGTAAGACCATGAAATGGTGAGCGGACGCACCGACCTTCTTGGCGGCCGCCTTCGCTGCTTCAATCATCCGAGACAAAGACGTGGCGCCGGGTTCATCCGGAGGGGCCGTGGAGGTGTTGGACGAGACGCCGTACCCACGCAGCCGGCCGGCTTCGACTTGCCGCTCGAAATAGTCGAATGCCAGTTGCAAACGTGCATAGAATTCGTCGCGCAGCGTGGACAGATCCCGTTGCTCACTGGCTCCGAGACGGGTTGCATGGGACAGGAAATACTCCGGGTTGTGAAGCAAACAGACGTCCAGCGTCGCCAGGCCCAGTCGATCCAGCGACAGCGTCAATTGATCCGCCAGAAACTCCGGGTGGATGCAATGCCAGATATCGTCGCCGTATTTCACCATGTCCGGATAGGGCTTCCCGGACTTTTCCCGTGTTTTGGCCTGCACCAAATTCTGGCCCTGCACATAATCGATCTTCGACACGACGATGATGTCCTCGCGGGCCACTTCACTCGCACGGATCAATTGCTGCAAGACCGCACCCACCAGGTGCTCGCTTTCGCCGTCCATATAATTCGTCGAGGTGTCGATCAAATTGCAGCCCGAGCGAATCGCCTTGAGCAAGGCCTCCCGATGCTCCGCGTCCCGTTCTCCAACCCGGTACGTACCGAATCCGAGACGGCTCACCGTCAGTCCCGTCGCCCCAAATGGCCCGAACCCGTGGGCCAGGGAGCCGGCCCCGGTCGCGTCGTGGATCATCCTCGCCGCATACCCGGCCGTGCCCTGAACGGTCGCGGCCCCCGGATGCAAACTTCCGCTCAAGACCTTCTGCTCAGGCACCGTCAAAGCTGGTGCAGCTGTTTGCGATGGATCGAGCAGGGCAGGGAGGTCCGCGGGATCGGTGATCGGTTGCCGGCAGGCAAAATTCCGACAGACATACAGCGCCGCCTTGCCCCCGACCAGCGCCTTCCCTTGCAACAATGGATGGGTCGGCTCGGACTCCTGCGATGTTCGATAGGCGATGACACGATTCGGGATGTAGGTCCGGCTGACTGCCGCGCACAACGCAACGGTGTCGGAATCGCCGGATGCCCCGACGACGGCGAGTTCGACCGGCCCGCTGGTTAATAAATCGACGACCCCCAAGCTCTTCGCGAATGCGCGCGGGTAGCGGGCAATCTGGCGGCCATAGGCCCGGATTGCCGCAGCCGCCGCCTGCCGGAAGGCCTCACGGCCGAAGTGGTATGACAGCCTGGCCAAGGCTGATGCCGCCACCGCGTTCCCGCTCGGCGTGGCTCCGTCCGGACCTTCACGACTGCGCATGATCAATGCTTCATGGCCCGTGGCCGTGGTGAAAAATCCGCCGTGCTGACCGTCGGAGAAATCCTCCAGAATCCGCTCCGCAAGCTGCACTGCCGCCGACAAGTACCGTTCATTGCCGCCCGCTTCATAGGTGTCGATCAGGCCTTCGGCAAAGTAGGCATAATCTTCAAGATAGGCATCCAGATGCGCCGTGCCGGCGCGATAGGTCCGCAGGAGCCGTCCATCCGCCTTGGAGAGCGTGGTCAGCAGAAACTCACAGGCGCGCTCGGCAGCAGTCCGGTAGCGTGGACTGTCGAATACCCGCCCGGCTTCTGCCATGGCGCTGATCATCATCCCATTCCAGGCTGTGATGACCTTGTCATCCAGTCCGGGTGGAACCCGTGTCGCGCGCGCCGCATACAGCACCGGCTTGACCCGATCGATGGTCTCCTGCAATTCCTCGGCAGTGACCCCCAACTCTTTCGCCACCGACACAACGGACTTGGCCGTATGCAGCACATTCTTGTGCTCCCAGTTGCCGGCCGCGGTGACATCGTAATACGCGCAGATCCGGCGCAC
>JACOEF010000364.1 GCA_024998705.1 Nitrospira sp. | reverse complement strand
GGGCCGCCGAAAATTATGTGCAACACGACATCACGCCGCCCTCGCAGGCGAGTGTGGAAAAAATCGACTGCGAGCCGCCGATCGCCAACGGCAACTACGGATGTTTCGTGCATTTCAGCGACGGCTTGGTGGTCAGAGTCATCGTCCGTGCGACCGACATCGTGGTCGGCATGGGACCGGGACAAATCTCCACGGAAACGCCGCCGGCCGCGACGCCGTTGTGTTTTTATGATTACCACTGTCCGGATGGATTCCTCGTCCTCACCAAGCGGGAATGTAAGAGCGCGAAGTCGCTGGCACCACACCCGCCGGGCGCCCCATCGGCAGTGGTGCAGCGAAGGGTGGCCTCGGGTTCGCCCGGTCCGATCGGCGCACCTCCGATCGTGCGCGACGTGCTGACGTCATCGGGTCGTCCGCTGGATCACCCCACCCGCAGTTTGTTTGAGTCGCGCTTCGGGCACGATTTCGGCCAGGTCCGTATCCATGCCGACGCCAAGGCGGCGGAGTCGGCACGGTCGGTCAATGCTTTGGCCTATACCGTGGGAAGGGATGTGGTGTTCGGCGCGGGGCAATATGCCCCGGGCACCAGCGCCGGGCAGAAACTTCTGGCCCATGAGCTGACCCATGTCGTTCAGCAAAGCGGAGGAGCTGCAGACAGAGTTCAGCGCCACAAGGACGATCTGGTCGGCTACACAGGTGGGCAGAGCGGCCGTGTCATCGTGCTGAACGCCGGGATTCCCAGCTATGTCGCGCCGGCGGTATCGGGTCATCCAGGCCATGGCGAAAATGAGCCGGCGGTGGGACCCATTCCGACCGGCACCTATGCCATTCAGCCGCAAGTTACCAAGGCTACGGTTTCGAAGATTCAAAGCGGCGTGTGCGGGGCGGACGCGATTTCCAGCGGGTATCAGGAAATTACCAGCACCGACAAGAGCCCCTGCGAAGGCGCTCACTATTGCAATGTGCCCTGTCCGACGACCGACAATCCGGCGCAACAGTGTTATACGCCGCAAGACTGTTGGGGGACGATGAGGGTCAAGATCCAAGGATCAAAAATGGTCACGACGCCGGAGGGGGTGCAGAAACGGCGGGACGGGGTTTACCTGCACGGCGGCAACCCGCGCGATGCCGTCAGCAGCGGCTGCGTGAAGACCCTCGACAACGGTGTCTTTCCCAAGATCCGAAAACTCACGGGGGTGAAGGGAACGGTGCCGTTCTGCGTCGGCACGGCTTGCCCGAAGGATCTTGAGGGGAAGGGACTCTTGTTTCAAGTGTCGCAGGCGGTGATTCGCGCTGTGGCCGCGGGGGGCAGAATGATCGTGCCGTGAGCGCCGTCGGCGTGAGGCGAGATCCGTTCATATGGTGAGGACGACGATGAGACGAAAGGCTGGTTGATGATGAGCAGTTTCCCCGGTTCACCCAAACTTCTCAAGGGCGGCATCGTCTTGATCGATCCGGCCACGGCGCGGGTGCAACGGATCATTGTGCTCCAATACAACCCCGACTCGCTGAGTCGCACGCTGCAGGTGCAGGGGGCCGGCGAGGGCGGCGATCGATCGGAGGCGTTGCGGCTGAAAGGCCCGGCCGTGGAGACCATTAAGCTGGAGGCGGAAATCGACGCGACGGACGAGATGGAGCAGGGGGAGGCGGTCGTCGGTGAGGCGGGGATTGCCCCTCAATTGGCCGCATTGGAGACCTTGCTTTATCCGAGTTCGGGACAATTGACGACGAACCACACCCTGTCCAGTCTCGGTACCTTGGAAATTCTTCCGATGGAGACCGCCTTGCCGTTGTTCGTCTTCGGGCAGAACCGGGTCATCCCGGTGCGGTTGACCGATTTCAGCGTCACCGAGGAAGCGTTCGACCCCAACCTGAATCCCACTCGTGCCAAAGTCAGCCTGGGGATGCGTGTGTTGTCTATTGATGATGTCGGGTTCACGCACAAGGCGGGGAGTTTGTTCATGAGTTATCTGCAACAGAAGGAAGGCCTGCGCGCGAAGGCACAGAGCGGCACGCTGGGAGCGCTCGGCCTGACGGGGATTCAGTAAGGATGCGTATGGGTATTCGGAGGTAGGACGGATGGCTGATCTATTACAGGCTCTATTGGACAGTGCGCTGAAGCCGAATCCCTTTCCGGCGACCAGTCGGTATTACAACGTGACGACCACTTCGCGACTCGCTCCGGACGGCACGATGCAGGTCTATTTGCGGCGACGATTTCTGCCGGCGAGCGATCGGTTCACCGTCGTGCAGGAACATCGGGTGGCGGCCGGCGAACGGATCGATCACTTGGCTGCGACCTATCTGGGCGATCCCGAGCAATACTGGCGGCTGTGCGATGCCAACGATGCGGTGCGTCCGGATGCGCTCATGGAACGGTTGGACAGCGTGGTCGATATCGCGCTGCCGCAAGATGCGACAGGAGTTTCCGGTGCTTAAAGGGGTCCATCTGACATTACTGGCCGGGCCGGTCGTTCCGTTTCCGGTTCCCCAACCGGTGCTGGATGCCCTGACCGAAGTACAGGTGACCAGCCCAACCGGTACGGCCGGCGGATTCCAGTTGCGATTTACGATTCGGAATAAGTCGCCGCTGCAGCAGGCCTTCCTCGTGGCCGCGACGCGAACGCCGTTGATGCGCGTGATTCTGGTGGCGACCATCAACCTGATCCCCCACGTGCTGATGGACGGCGTGATCACGAACCAGGAAATCACCTCCGGCGAGCAACCGGGTGAATCGACGCTGACGATTACCGGCGAAGATCTGACCAAGGTCATGGACCTTCAGTCGTTCGACGGGTTGCCCTTTCCCGCCATGCCCGCCAACCTGCGAGTGACGGCGATTCTCGCGAAATATGCGGTCTTCGGCATGATCCCTCTGGCGATTCCACCGATCGGTTTCGATGTTCCGATTCCCACAATGCGGATTCCGTCCCAGCAGGGCACCGATCTCAATTACATCCTGAAGTTGGCGGAAGACGCAGGGTATGTCTTTTACATCGACCCGGGCCCGATTCCGGGTACCAACACGGCTTATTGGGGGCCTCAGCTCAAGGTGGGCATCCCCCAGCCCGCATTAAACGTCGATATGGACTTCGATCGCAATGTGGAGTCGCTCAGCTTTCAATTCAATTCGACCAAGAAAGACTTGCCGATCGTGATGATCCATAACGCGCTGACGAAGGTGCCGATTCCCATCCCGATCCCCGACATCAATCCCCTGCAGCCGCCCCTAGGCTTGGTTGGGCCGCCGGTGACGAAATTGTCGATGCTAAAAGCGACGGGGAAACTCTCCGCTCCTGAAGCGCTCAACGAAGGCTTGAAGGCATCGAGTGAATCGATGGAGGCCGTCACGGGAAGTGGGACGCTGGATGTCGCGCGGTATGGCCGGCTCCTCAAGGCACGCGGTCTGGTCGGTGTGCGCGGCGTGGGATTGGCCTTCGACGGATTGTATTACGTGGACAGCGTAACCACGACGATTAAACGCGGAGCCTGTAAACAGAGTTTTCGCCTCACGCGAAACGGGCTCGTGTCTATGACACCGATGGTGCCGGTATGAGTGATGCTCAGAAATATTACGGCAAGTATCGCGGCACGGTGTTGAACAACATCGATCCGATGCAGATGGGGCGATTGCAGGTGCAGGTCCCTGACGTCGCCGGACTGATTCCGACCTCCTGGGCCATGCCCTGTTTTCCCGCCAGCGGCAAACAAATGGGCGCGTACATGCTGCCGCAGATCGGTGCAGGCGTGTGGGTCGAATTCGAACAGGGCAACATGGATTACCCGATCTGGAGCGGCTGTTGGTACGGCAGCGTGGCCGAGGTACCGGTGCTGGGCTTGGCGGGCATTCCGGTCAGCCCGAACATGGTGATTCAGACGGCGGCTCAGAATGCCATCGTGATCAGCGACGTGCCGGGCCCGACCGGCGGCATCATGCTCAAGAGCGCGACCGGCGCCACGCTGATCGTCAATGACACCGGCATTTACATTCAAAACGGCAAGGGTGCGATGGTCACCTTGGTGGGGCCTGCGGTGACCATCAATAACGGCGCCCTCACGATCATTTAGCATGATGCTGAACACGCCCGCCAGCGGCGTTCTCGTTGCGTTCAGGCCCTCAACGTACCGCAAGGGTACGCCTCGGGCCTTCACTGACTGCGGCCTTGCCGGACAGTCGTTTTGAGCATCATGCGGAAGGATGTGCCGTTTCTGGCCCGAAGCGAATCATTGTGGCCTGTGTGCGCAAATAGTTGTGTGCTGCCTGCGAACCATTCATGGAGGGTGAGCTAATGCCAGGATTTTTGCTGCATCTCGGTGCGACGGTGATGTGCGCCCATGCCGGCCAGGCGACACCGGTGGCGCCGAATCCGCGCGTGCTGGTGAGTGGGCAGCCGACCGTGCCGATGAACAGCCTGTATGCCGTCGCCGGCTGCACGTTGCCGCCGCCGACCGCCGCGAACGGCCCCTGCGTCACGGCGCAATACATTACCGCTGCCACACGTGTGACCAGCAACGGGGTGCCGTTGCTCCTGATCGACAGCCAGGCGATTTGCGCGCCGTCCGGCACGCCGCTGCTCGCATCAGTCACCCAAACCAGGGTTATGGGAGTGTAAGGATGATGCAGGTGGACTTTCCCTATCGGTTCGATGCCCGAGGGCGCACCGCCGGTACCGACGAAGCCGACCACATTCGCGATTTGATCGAGCAGGTGCTGTTTACCAGCCCCGGTGAACGCGTGATGAGGCCAGACTTCGGAAGCGGCCTGCTCCAGCTGGTGTTCGCACCCAATAGCGATGTGCTCGCCGCCACAACTCAGATGTTGGTGCAGAGCGCCTTGCAGCGCTGGCTGGGTGAGGTGATCCTGGTGGAGGGCATAAGGGTAGAGGCGGTGGACTCGGCGTTGCGGGTCAACGTGCAATACGTCATCCGGCGTACCGGCGCGCGCGTCACCGGGACCTTCGTGCAAGGAGGCGGAGCGTGACGTATTCCTGTTGTGACGAATTGCGGCGCCAGGTCGTCCGTGACCATCCGACGCTGAACGGGATCGATTTTCTCGAAGTCATCGACCGTGCCGCGCCGACGGAAGCGGAGCGCCAGCGGAAACTCGAACTGCATTTTGTGAAACCGTTGGGTGCGTTGACTCTGACCGCAACCAACATTCGAATTGACGGCGGGGAGCGTGTGGTCGGTATTCAGGTTCTAACGGCGGTCGCCGGGAGCGACTCCTCCGCCGACGTCTTGACGGTCGAGGTGGATCAAGCCGGCGATTTCTCCCGCTACACCCTGCGGATGGTGACCGATACGCTGAATGACGCGGTTCCTCCTGGGATTGATCCGCAACTGGCGGCCATCGAGTTCTCCTTCAAGGTCGAATGTCCCAGCCCCTTCGATTGTGCGCCGCAGCATCGTTGTCCGGAAGAACTCGGCCCCCTGCCGGTCATCGACTACCTGGCGAAGGACTATGCCAGTTTCAGGCGTGTCATGCTCGATCGGATGGCTTCGCTCATGCCGCAATGGACCGAGCGTAACCCGGCCGATGTCGGCGTGATGTTGGTGGAAGCCTTGGCCTATACCGCCGACCAGCTGAGTTACCAACAGGATGCGGTCGCCACCGAGGCCTATCTGGGCACGGCCCGGCGAAGAATCTCCGTCCGGCGTCACGCCCGCCTCATGGATTACTTCATGAGTGAGGGCTGCAACGCCAGGGCGTGGCTGCAGGTGCAGGTGTCGGCGGATGTGGCTCGGGTCGATCCTGCCGATCCGGCGATTCCAGTCGGTACCAGGTTCACCACCCGCATTCCCGGGCAACTCACGGTCATCGCCGACGATCCTCGTATCTATGAGCGCGCCGAGACAATTTTCGAAGCCATGGAGCCGCTCCAGTCTCTGTATGCCGATCACAATGAGCTGTCGTTTTATGCCTGGAGCGATCAACGTTGTTGCCTGCCGGCAGGGGCGGTCTCGGCCACGTTGGCCGGTCATCACCCTCAGCTGACGTCGGGAACCATCCTGTTGTTCGAGGAGGTGCTCGGCCCGGAAACCGGATCGGCTGCCGATGCGGATCCCGCGCGGCGTCATGTGGTGAGACTCGATCGTGTTGTCGCAGCGACGAGCGGTGGAACGCCGCTGACCGATCCTGTC
>JACOEF010000281.1 GCA_024998705.1 Nitrospira sp. | reverse complement strand
GATTCCTTCTATGCCCGAGCGTTGCCCATTACGTTCAGCGCAGCGGCCTGTCATTACATTGTGGATGCGACCATTCGAAAAATCCATCCGCCGGCGGATCAGGGACATGGATTCGAGGAATGCGCAACGACCGAGGGCGCGGTGAATGCGCTCATGAAAGGAGATGTCTTATCATCGAGTCTACACATCAAACGATACAGTTATCTAAGCGGTCTGGATGGAGAGACGCTGGAGGATCAGCAGCAGAAGCCGACATCTAAGGAAGGGGACCAGGAGAAGGACAAGCCGGAAGGGTCCAAAGTCAAGCGTCGCGACATCGCTGCGTATGAAAAGCCTGAAGGAACCTCTCAGCTCGATTATGTCAGGAGGCTCGTGTTGCGCATCAGATCGGAGGAACACGAAGGTGTTTCTCCTCCGCATGGAAAGGTTAAGGCCATCGGAATTTTTGGCATAGATCCCTACGATGCACTCTTGATTTTGCAGGCAGTGCGGGAACAGTTTCCAACGGCGTTGTTCTTCACTACCGATCTCGATGCGAGGTATTTCCACGAGAGTGAGCAGAAGTGGACTCGCAACTTGTTGATCGTGTCCCACTTCGGCCTGCAGTTGGACCGGCAACTTCAACAGGCGATACCACCTTTCCGCAACACCTACCAAACGTCGGCCTTTCTGGCCGTGCTGCAAGCCATTGGGTACCTTACCCTCAAACAATGCGAACAGACCGCAACATCCTGTTACATGAACGCAGTTTCTCCGAACGAGGCTCGCGAGTATAGCGGCAGGATACCGTCTCGGCTTTATGAGGTGGGGAGACAGGGGGCAGTCGACTTGAGCCTTGATGCCTCGCGTGGAAGCGTGCATCTTCCGAGAACCGATCTAAAACCGGGAGAACGATACCTGAAGTTTCCCGACTGGTCTGAGTGGATGGGGATCACTCTGTTCGTGGCCTATGCTCTGTTTGTCTGGAGTTATGACCGGTGTTGGAATTGGTTAACTGCTAGAGATCAAGCCGGTCGCACGAGTGCGAGTATCGTAGTGCGGCTGATGCTCCTGCTCCTGCCCATCGTTGCCGTGTTCGCATTATGGTTGAAACTCAAGAGTATTGACTATGCCGCAGACGAGCCGTTTTCCTGGTTTGATGGAGTGAGCATATGGCCGACAGAACTGCTGAGGTTCCTGGCCGGTCTTCTCTGCCTCTGGCTCCTGTTCAAGGCCAGCGCAGACTCCGTCGGTAATGCGAAAAGCCTGAGGGATCGATTTTTCCGCGATCTGAAATCAGACAACGGTGCTTGGTCGAAGGGATTTTGGTCCAACCTGGATTGGATGTTCCATGGCTCCCGCTCCGGACAGGCGCTGATGGCGGCTGCGCTCTGGAGCCGGTATTGCCGGGCCCATTCCGGGCCGCAACGAGTGGGAAGGGTTGCGCTCCTGTGTGCGATTTATCTGGCGATCATCATGCCGATCTGGTGGATGGTGAATGACGGCCAGATGCGATTGTTTGTACCCTGCCGGGGTGAGTTCAACTGCGCCGTGGATTTGTATGTCACCCGTATAGGCATTATGCTGCTCATTGTGTTGAATTTGTCAGTTCTGGACGCCGTCCTGCTCTGTGCAAGATGGATCAGCGAGACCTCGTTGAGCTCCGGGTTGAGCGAGCTGGAAAAGATTCGTCTGATCGTTGAGCGAACCAGGATCGTCAATTGTTGGATACTCTATCCTTTCTTGGTGCTGTTCATTGTGGTCGGGGCGAGAAGCCACTACTTTGACAATTGGGATTTTCCTCCCGCATTGATCATCGCGTTGATGGCCAACAGCCTCGTTGCCCTCGCCAGCGCTTGCCTGTTGTATCTGGCGGCGGTCGGAGCCAGAAGGCATGTGCTGGCACCGATTCAAGAGCAACTGGATCGGTCCTTGACGCAAGACGAGCGTGCAGATTCAAGACCGGCTCCGACCCCGTTGAGTGATCGCCTGCGGCAGATCATCAGCGAGATCGATGCCGTTCAACAGGGAGCCTTCGTGCCGTTTTACCAGCAGCCGATCGTGCAGGCCACATTGGTCGCGGCGCTGGCCTTTCTTCAGTATTGGTTCCTCGGTCAGTAGTTGAAAGATCCCGCTAGACGATACTTGCCCGCAGGTACCCCCGTTGAGACTTTTTGCCATTTGCCAGTCGATGACGATATAACCCCCTCCAGGCGATCGACGTCGTCCCAATAGGAGAATTGAACCGATGCGCATGGATACACTCGGCGGCCTCACGGTTCGCCTGACTGGCGGCACTGACGATAAGGGCGGGGGCAACGGCCCATTGGTGGTGCTGCTCCATGGTTTCGGTGCGCCGGGCGACGACCTCGTGCCGCTCAGCGAGTATCTCGATGCGCCGGCCGGCACACGGTTTCTCTTTCCCGAAGCGCCGATTTCCATTCCGATGGGCTTCGGCGATTCTCGCGCCTGGTGGATGATCGACATGGCCCGCATCCAGGCCGATCGGGCGGCGGGTAAAACCCGGGATATGTCCGGTGAAATCCCGCGGGGGTTGCCTGAAGCGCGTGAGCGCATGAAGGTGCTGCTCGACGAAATACGGACGAAACTCGGCGCCGACCCGAAGCGCACGGTGTTAGGCGGTTTCTCGCAGGGGGCCATGTTGTCTTGTGACGCGCTGCTACACAGCACCCAGCCCTATGCCGGACTCATCCAGCTCTCCGGAACGTTGGTGGCGAAGCAGGAATGGACGCCGTTACTGACGAAGCGAAAAGGTCTGCCGCTGTTTCAGAGTCATGGCACGCAAGATCCAATCCTGCCCTACGCGATGGCCGAGCGGTTGCGCGATGAATTTCTGCAGGCCGGCGTGTCGGTCGATTGGCAGCCGTTCCGTGGCGGCCACGAAATTCCGGAACCGGTGTTACGCAAGCTCGGCAGCTTTTTGATGAAGGCCGTGCGATAGGCTCATGATGGATGCCTTCACACTCACTGGCGCAGACGGCACAACTCTCAGGGGCGATCGTGTCGTCGGCAAGGAACGCCAGCTTCTCTTCATCACCGGATTTCTCTCCAAGCGGTGGGGCAACAAAAGCAAGGCGTTGGCGCAATGGTGTCAGGAGCGGGGCTGGGGCTTCTGCTGTTTCGACTTTCGCGGATGGGGTGACTCGGGCGGCGTGTGGGGTGAGTATCGTCTGCTGCAATGGCTGGAGGACGCGGAAGCGGTCACGAATCTGTTGGCTGATGGGCCGCCGGTGACGATCGTCGGTAACTCTCTCGGTGGATGGCTGGCCTGGTTGGTCGCACAGGAGCAACCGGTGGTGGAAGAATTGATTCTCATCGCTCCGGCGTTCAATATGATGGATCTGCGCGCGGCTCAGATTTCCGAGGAGCGACGTGAACAGTGGCAGGCGACCGGCTCCATGCCATGGGACGACGAGCCTATGCACAGAGAGGCGCCGATTCCCTGGCATTGGGTCGAGGACAGCCAGGCCCTCTGGAGCCGTCGCCTCACCATGCCGCGTCGCGTCAAAACGACCATCCTGCATGGACTACAGGATGCGGTGATCACACCCGACGGCAGCTGGGCCTTCGTGCAGCAGGTGCTGTCACAGGATCCTGAATTTCCGATCGAAGTTCTATTCAAAACCGGCGATCACCGCTTGAGCAGTCCCGATCATTTGGAGACGTTCAGGCAGCTGGTGATCCGATCACGATAGGGGGGCGCCCATGCTGGTCCTGATCCATAAAGAATGTGGTGGCCCGGCGCTGGATGAATCGCCGGTCGGCGAAGTGTGCGCGATTCCGGTCAGTCAGTTTCCATTCAGCTGTTTTACCTGCCTGGAAGACATCCTCGATGAATCCGAAGTGCGGCTCACCGAAGATCTCGGCATCTAGCGGACGTTACGCCGGGTCCGTTCGCCCCGCGCTCAGTGGAAATTCCGGTGGTATCCAGGTAAGGTGACACGCAGCTTATTGCACAGAAAAGAGGCATCCTTGTCATCAACGCAGCAACACAACAGCGGGCCGGATTCCGACGGTCCTGAGGTTCCTGAACCCTCCCATGCCGAGCGGGCGAAGACGCTGGTCTATTTGCAG
>JACOEF010000596.1 GCA_024998705.1 Nitrospira sp. | reverse complement strand
GAAATTTTAGCGTAGTGATGTCCCGGTCCATTGGCCGGCATGTGAGGAGTTGAGCGTGAAAGTCGATCAAAGAATTCGTATCAGGTTGCGCGGGTTTGATTATCGCGTGCTTGATCAATCGGTAGTCGAGATCGTTGAGACCGTGCGGCGGAGTGGTGCCCGGGTTGTTGGTCCTATTCCATTGCCGACCAGAATCGAAAAATTTACGGTGCAGCGCTCAACTCACGTTGATAAAAAGTCTCGTGAGCAATTTGAGATCCGCACTCACAAGCGACTGTTGGATATCATGGAGCCGACGCCGGAAACTATGGACTCGTTAATGAAGCTGAATTTGGCGGCCGGCGTGGATGTGGAGATTAAGCTCTGACGGTCGGCCTTGCCGATCTTGTGTGAGCTGACAGGAAGACGATGACAAACGGATTGTTGGGCAAAAAGCTGGGAATGACCCAAGTTTATGACGAAAGCGTTTTGGCACCGGTAACCGTCATTGAGGCAGGGCCTTGCCGGGTTGTTTCGGTCAAGACCAAAGAACGTGATGGTTACGAGGCTGTTCAGTTATCATTCGGGGAAGTCAAGGAGCGCAGCCTGTCGCAGGGTGAGTTGGGGCACTTGAAGAAGCATCAGGCTCCGGCTAGCCGATGGCTGCGCGAGTTTCCAAAAGTCGGGGACGTTACTGTTGGTCAAACCATTAAGGTCGATATCTTTAAAAAGGGCGATTGGGTCGATGTGGTTGGTGTTTCCAAGGGTAAGGGATTCCAGGGTGTTGTTCGCAGGCATAATTATGCGGGCGGTCCTGAGACGCATGGGTCGATGTTCCATCGAGCGCCAGGCTCAATCGGTGCCAGTTCCTACCCGTCTCGTGTCTGGAAGAATAAGGCCCTGCCAGGGCATATGGGGGACGAGCGCGTCACGGTTCAGCGGCTGAAAGTGATTGATGCACGTCCAGATGAAAACCTGTTGTTTGTCCGCGGAGCAGTGCCCGGTGGTGTGAATGGGCTGCTGATTGTGCGGAAGTCGAAGAAGAGTTGAGCTATGCCGATCGTTGATGTGGTGGACTCAAAAAAGAAGAAAGTCGGTACGGTGGACTTGCCGAACGAAGTGTTCGGTTGCAAGCCGCATGTGCCGCTCGTGCATGAGGCTGTGGTGATGCAGCGTGCATGCGACCGCCAGGGAACTGCTTCTACCTTGCGTCGAGGAGAGGTGAGTGGTTCGGGAAAAAAGCCTTGGAAGCAGAAGCATACGGGGCGGGCACGTGCTGGCTCCCTCCGCTCTCCTGTGTGGAGGCATGGAGGCACTGTTTTTGGTCCCAAGCCGAGAAGTTATGCGTATGGCATGCCGAGGAAGAAGTATCGTGCTGCCTTGCAGAGCGCGCTGTCTTCGAAGGTGCTTGAGGGAAGTGTTCTTGTGGTGTCCGACCTATCCATTGCGGAAGCGAAAACGAAGTTGCTCGCTAGCGCGCTGGCTCAGCTCGGCATCTCTGGCACGGCGCTTCTCGTTGTCGGTGACGCGAATTCTCATCTGGTGCAGGCTGGCAAGAATTTGTCCGGTGTGACGGTCTTGAGGCCGGAAGAATTGAATGTGTACGACGTCCTTCGTTGTCACTCCTTAGTGATTCCGCAGAGTGAATTGAACCGCGTGAAAGAGGTGTGGTCATGAGGGGCGACCTCCATCAGGTACTTATTCAGCCGCTCTTGACGGAAAAGATTACGGCGCTGCGGGAGCAGGGCAATACCGTCGGTTTTCTGGTTCATCCCGATGCGAATAAGATTCAGATCCGACAGGCCGTCGAAACGCTTCTAAAGGTTAAGGTCTCTCGCGTCAACGTGGTGAATATTCGCGGGAAGGTAAAGCGCTTGGGGCGCTTTGTCGGGAAGCGGTCAGATTGGAAGAAGGCATTTATCACGTTGAAGGAAGGCGAGAAGCTGGAGCTATTCGAAAGCGTGTAGCCGGTGAGCCTCTCGATAGAGTGAGATTTAGTTATGCCATTAAAAGTCTATAAACCAACGACGCCTGGCCGCCGCGGTATGACGGCCATCCAGGGTGAGAAACTTACCAAGAAGAAGCCTGAGAAGGCGCTGACTGGTTTCCACCTCCGCACTGGTGGGCGCAACAATGACGGCCGCCAAACGATTCGTTTTCGTGGGGGTGGGCACAAGCGGCTCTATCGGCAGATCGATTTTCGACGGGACAAGGCCGGTGTTCCTGCGAAGGTGGCGGCGATTGAGTACGATCCAAACCGCTCTGCGCGAATTGCCCTATTGCACTATGCAGATGGCGAAAAGCGCTACATTCTTGCTCCTGTTGGATTAGCCATTAATGATCCCGTTCAATCTGGGGTGGGTGCTGAGGTGCGACCAGGGAATGCACTGCCTCTCGTGAATATTCCGTTGGGCACCACGATTCACAATATCGAATTAAAGCCAGGAAAAGGTGGCCAATTAATTCGAAGTGCCGGTGGATCTGCTCAGGTGATGGGCCGTGACGGTGCATACGTTCAGATTCGCCTGAAATCCGGTGAGATGCGGAAGGTATTATCCACATGCATGGCCACAGTCGGGCAGGTTGGTAATGTGGATCACGAGAACGTTGTTGTCGGGAAGGCGGGTCGCACTCGCTGGAAGGGAAAGCGTCCCCATGTTCGTGGTGTGGTTATGAACCCGGTTGATCACCCCCACGGCGGAGGCGAAGGAAAGTCCGGTCAGGGTAATCCTCATCCAGTGTCCCCTTGGGGCACGCCGGCAAAGGGCTACAAACCCCGCAAGAATAAAGCGACTGATAAATTCATCATCGCGCGTAGGAAGAAGTAGGGGAGCGGCTCATGCCTCGTTCAATTACAAAGGGTCCATTCGTTGACGCCCATCTGATGAAAAAAGTCGAACAGATGAATCAGATGAAAGACCGCAAACTCATTAAGACTTGGTCGCGTCGTTCGACCGTTGTGCCGGATATGATCGGGCACACGTTTGCGGTGCATAACGGTAAGAAATTTATTCCCGTTTTTGTGACGGAGAATATGGTAGGCCATAAGCTCGGTGAATTTGCTCCCACGCGCTTTTTTAAAGGCCATGGACAGGCAAAGACCGAAAAAGCAGTGGCACTGAAGTAATCGCTGGTTTGCTGAAGGATCGGAAGGTGTGGGTGGGGTCAGCTATGGCAGAAGCAAAAGCAATTTTACGTTTTGTGCGAGTGACGCCTCGAAAGGCACGCATTGTCATTGACATGATTCGGGGGCAACAGGTACCTATGGCATTAGCGATGCTCCGGCATACCCCGAAGCATGCTGCCAGGGTTATTGAGAAACTGCTGCGTTCTGCTGTCGCCAATGCGGAGCAGAAGGAGCTTGGCGACAGTGACGAGATGTGGGTATCTCAGGCCGTTGTGAACTGTGGGCCGATTTATAAGCGTTTTCGTGCGCGATCAATGGGACGTGCTAATTCTATCCAGAAGCGCACAAGCCATATCACCATTGCGGTGGCGGCTCCAGGCGCCGCAGCGAATAGCTAGGCTTTTACACTTAGACTGAGGGTTATTCTTCATGGGTCTGAAGACACATCCAATTGGGTATCGCATCGGGTATAACTACACGTGGAGTTCCCGCTGGTACGCGGATAAGGACTACGCCCGGCTCCTTCACCAGGATATTAAGATCCGCAAGATGGTGAAAGCGAAGCTCTACCACGCTGGAGTGGCAAAGGTAGAAATCGAGCGGTCTGGCGATCAGACCCGGGTGATTATCCATACAGCCCGTCCAGGCATCATCATCGGACGTAAAGGGGCGGAAGTCGATAAGCTCAAGGCGGCTCTTGAGAAGGAGTACTCCGGCCAGGCGTACATTACGGTGAAGGAAATCAAGAAGCCTGAATTGGATGCTCAGCTGGTCAGCGAGAATGTGGCCACTCAGTTGGAGAAGCGCGTCGCCTTTCGTCGCGCCATGAAGCGCAGTGTGCAGTCTGCCCTTCGTCTAGGGGCTCAGGGTATTAAAATTATGGTGGCGGGACGTTTGGGTGGCGCGGAAATCGCCCGGACAGAATGGTATCGTGAGGGTCGTGTGCCGCTGCATACCTTGCGTGCTGAGGTGGATTATGGGTTTGCTGAGGCGCACACGACCATGGGCCAGATTGGTGTGAAGACCTGGATCTATAAGGGTGAGCTGTTGCCTGCTCTTCAATTAAAGCCAGATTCGGCACTTGGTCGGCTTGGCTAAAAGCTTTGATAAGGAAAAGGTGGGTCTGTGTTAGCGCCAAAGAAAGTTAAGTTCAGAAAAATGCAGAAGGGCCGGATGCGCGGGAAGGCTTACCGTGGAGGAGCTATTACTCTAGGTGAGTTCGGGTTGAAGGCTCTTGAGCCGGGCTGGATTACTAGTCGTCAAATTGAGGCCGCTCGTATTGCCATTACACGTTTCGTGAAGCGTGGTGGTCAGGTGTGGACTCGGATTTTCCCCGACAAGCCGATCACCAAGAAGCCGGCTGAGACCCGCATGGGTAAGGGTAAGGGCAATCCTGAGTATTGGGTGGCCGTAGTTAAGCCTGGTCGAATCATGTACGAAATGGGTGGCGTAGCTCCTGATGTCGCCAAGCAGGCCTTGAAGTTGGCTGCGTACAAACTTCCGATCGCTACCAAATTTGTTGCCCGTGGCGAATTTCAGTCACCTGTAGCTCGTGTTGAGTGGTGATGTGATGGATGTGAAGGATCTCAGCGGTCTCTCGATTGATGAGTTGACCGACAAGGAAAAGCAGCTGCGCCAAGAGCTATTCAATTTCAGGTTCCAGCTCGGCATTGGACGGCTTGAAAACCCGATGCAAGTTCGGAGCACGAAGCGTGACATTGCTCGGCTCAAGACGGTCAGGCGTCAGCTGGAGTTGCTGCAGACACAAACCGACCAGTCGGTCGGTAAGTAAGAGAGAAGGGGCGTATGAAGGAAGGCCAACAACATCGACGTGAATGGTATGGCAACGTCGTCAGCAACAAGATGAATAAGACGGTGGTCGTTGCCGTTGAACGTTCGGTCATTCATCCGATCTACAAGAAAGTGCTTCGTCGAGTGACCAAGTTGAAGGCGCACGATGAGGGGAATGTGTGCAAAGTAGGGGATCGGGTTCAACTGAGTGAGACGCGCCCCATCAGCAAGGATAAGCATTGGCGTGTGGTACGCGTCATGACCAAGGGGCAACCTGAGAAATAACGAGGGAACACACTTGAACCGCTGAGGGGTTTGAATCCTTGGCAGTGAGTAGGGCAGGGAATGATTCAGAATTACACATACATGGATGTGGCCGATAATTCCGGCGCGAAGCAAGTCATGTGTTTTCATGTGCTTGGGGGAACCAGGCGTCGGTACGGATCGTTGGGCGACATCGTTGTCGTGGCGGTGAAGGAAGCGATTCCGCAGGCTGGTGTCAAGAAGGGCGATGTGAGTCGGGCAGTGATTGTGCGGACGACCAAAGAGGTGCGTCGCGATGATGGCTCCTACATTAAGTTTGACCGCAATGCCTGTGTGTTGATCAATGCGCAAGGAGAGCCTGTTGGTACCCGTATTTTCGGCCCAGTCGCTCGTGAGCTTCGATGGAAGAAGTTCATGAAGATTATCTCGCTTGCGCCGG
>JACOEF010000491.1 GCA_024998705.1 Nitrospira sp. | reverse complement strand
CCTTGTCAAAAGTCTATAAGCCAATATACGTGTATTTCTACGAGCTGATGTGAGAACACTCCGGGTGTTGACGCGACTCCGTCACCGTATCGTAAATTCCATTCCAAAGCCTGAAGCGAGGACCGGAGAGGAGGGGTAGGAGGGGAGGACTGTTTTGGCTGACCTGCGACCTCTGTTGGTACTAGGGCGTGTCGTCAAATTGAGTAATGTGTAGTAAATTGCGGGAATGATACGACGTTATGGGTTACGCGACGACCAATGGGAGCGAATCAGTGTGTTGCTACCTGGCCGGGTTGGTCAAGTCGGTCGTCCGGCGGCTGACAATCGGCTCTTCGTTAAAGCGGTTCTCTACCGCTACCGCGCCGGCATTCCCTGGCGCGACTTACCGGAGCGGTTTGGCGACTAGAAGAATACCCATCGCCGGTCTAGTCGCTGGGCGGAGCGCGGGGTGTGGGCGCGGGTGTTTCAGCAGCTGAGTCGTGATGCGGATAATGAGTACGCGATGATCGACAGCACCATTGTGCGGGCGCATCAGCACAGCGCCGGCGCGCGAAAAAAACCGGGCCGCAAGCCATTGGGCGGAGCAAAGGCGGGTTGAGTACCAAGATTCATGCGACAGTGGATGCCTTGGGTAATCCGCTCGGCGCTCATCTGTCAGCGGGACAGGCCAGTGATCTGGAGGGCGCGGATGTGTTGCTCCCGCAGATACACGCTCCCATCTTGATTGCTGACAAGGGATACGATGCGGATGCGCGTGTGATCGACCTGTTGACAGAGGGCGGCAAGCAGGCGGTCATTCCGCCGCGGAGCAATCGTCACACGCTGCGAACGTATGACCGTGCCTTGTACAAGGCACGGCATTTGATCGAGAACTTCTTGGCCAAACTCAAGCAATTCCGCTGTCTCGCCACCCGCTATGACAAAACTGCCCGGAACTTCTTGGCGGCCCTGCACCTCGCCGCCTCAGTCATTTGGTTGATTTGACCCAAAACCCGAAAAGTAGGCCAGGGGCAGCTTGAGGAAACGGTCGGCGGCGTGGTCTTCTTCACCCGAAGGAGGACCCGACGATGGCACGACGACGAGGACATACCGAGGAGCAGATGCTGGCCGTTCTGCGCCAGGCCGAAAGTGGCACCACGGTGGCGGAAGTCTGTCGCACGGTGGGCATCAGCGAGCAGACGTTCTACGTGTGGAAGCGCAAGTATGCGGGGCTGGGCCTCAGCGAACTGCGCGAGCTGCGGCAGTTGCGAGAAGAAAACACCAAGCTGAAACGGCTGGTCGCGGATCTCTCGCTGGATCGGCATATGCTCCAGGAGATTGTCCGGAAAAAGCTCTGAGGCCTCGGGACCGGCGGGCCTTGGCCCGCTGGGCGCAGGTGACCTATCAGGTCAGCGAGCGCCGAGTCTCGAGGCTGTTGCCGATGGCGCGAGCCTCGTTGCGGTACCAGGGGCATCGTGATCCGCAGGAGGCATTGCGGATGCGGTTGCGCGAGTTGGCCGCGGCACGGGTGCGCTTTGGGTATCGACGCTTGACGGTGTTGTTGCGACGGGATGGGTGGCCGGTGAATGCCAAACGGATTTATCGGCTGTACACGGAAGAAGGCCTGACCGTGCGCACGAAGCACCGCACGAAAGCCGCCAGCCGAGCCCGTGTGCCGCAGACCATGGCCACGGCCCCGAACCAGCGGTGGAGCATGGACTTCATGAGCGACCGGGTGGCCGATGGTCGGGCGTTTCGAATCCTGACGGTCGTCGATCAATTCACCCGTGAATGTCTTTGCCTGCTGCCCGACCAGTCGCTCACGGGTGGGAAGGTGGCACACGCGTTAGAGCCGATCGTCGCCCAACGAGGCGTACCGCGGGCCATCACCGTGGACAATGGGAGCGAATTTGCCAGTCGGGTCATGGATGCCTGGGCCTATCGCCACGGCATTCAGCTCGACTTTATTCGACCAGGAAAGCCGGTCGAGAATGGATTCATCGAGAGTTTTAATGGGCGGCTTCGTGATGAGTGTCTGAATGTCGAGGTGTTCTTCTCGCTTGACGATGCACGGGAGACATTGGTGCGGTGGCAGGCAGATTACAATCTCCGACGCCCGCACAGTGCGCTGCAGGATCAGACTCCGGCAGCCTTCGCGACGGAGTGGGCCATGACCGACAAGACCACTAGCGAGTCCCCTGAATTATTGGAGACCGTCACGTGAGCTATGCTAGGGTTGCATCGCCGCATCAGCGGCTCAAACCGATCACGCGCAGGCCAAATTCTCAAGTCCCAGCCGGTCTACATTCGCGGGGCGGGTCAGCAGGCCAAATTCTCAAGTCCCAGCCGGTCTACATTCGCGGGGCGGGTCAGATTTGACGACAGGCCCTAGCCAATGGTCTAGTTTTCGGGGGGAAGGTCAGCGCACCAGGAAACTGAACCACGCAGCCACATCCACTACGCTCCCCTTATTCTCGAGGAAGGCGGTTCCATGCAATCTGCAAAGGCTTTGCCCTCGTCCAGGTCGTTGCTCGGTGAGCAGGAAGTGCTGTTGTGGCTCAGGTGACCGGAAGAACGGGGAAGGGCGTGAAGACTCTCGGCTTTCTGATTCTAGTATTGTTTGGGACACTGTTCTCACTCCAAGCCAAAGCCCTCGGCAATTTCAGCGCGAATCGCTTTGATGTCCGGTTTATTCCTAATCCAATCGGTATGGCTCGCCTTTTCGCAGGAATCGCCTCACAGCGCCTACGGCGCAGAGAGTTTCTATGGACAGGACCCGCCGAAGAATGTCTATGAAAAGAGCTGGAGAATCGAGGGCCGATAACGAATTGAGGCAAGGAGGCAGATTGATGCGGCAGAAGTGTGGCTACTTCCACGAACGACAGCAGCAATTAGATATTGAACATGTGCGGAAGCAGATGGACCAGCGAGGTTGAATCGTCAACCGGGGCATCAGCCTTGCTGACATCTTTCACTCATAGCCATGTGCATGCTCCCTTCCGAAGAATTGCTTTGTCGAAGCGAACTCGGTATGGGGGTGGGCTTGAGCTCGTACAATCTGAGAGGCTTGCATGAAGAAAACACGGTCAGGGGAATTGGCGTATTCACCGAGCGATCTCGTCCGTTATCTGGCCTCGCCATTCGCATCCTGGATGGACCGATATTATCTGGAGAATCCGGGTGCGGTGACGCCGGATGAGGCCACGGAGGATGAAGCACTGATTGCCCAGACTGGTGAAGCACACGAGCAAACTGTGCTTGAAGACTTCAGGGCATCGGGCACGACCGTACGCGAGATCTCCAAGGATAATTCTGACATGGCGAGGGAGCATACGCTGGCCGCCATCAATGCTAAAGCTCCAATCATTTATCAGGCGGCCTTGGCAAGTGGGCGGTTTGCAGGATTTGCCGACTTTCTGCTGCTCGATGATTTCGGGTCCTATCAAGTGTGGGATACGAAGCTTGCTCGCTCCCCCAAGCCATATTATGCCGTCCAGCTCTGCTGTTACTCCGAGATGCTGGCTGATGGGACCGGCCTCCCATTGCCGGACAAGTTCGGGATCATCCTTGGCACCAGGGAACGGGTGGAGTTCCGCGTCGAAGACTTTATCCATTACTACCACCACCTCAGAGCGAGCTTTCTTACGATGCAGGATGGTTTCCGCGGAAACATGGCTGATCGTCCGGAGCCACTTCCGCGGGCTGATCACGGCCGCTGGACATCCCACGCGGAGGCATTCTGCAGGGACAAAGATCATCTCGTCCTGGTTGCCGGCATCACGGTTGGCCAGATCAAAAAACTCGGACGGGCGGGGATCAATACGGTTGAGGATCTGGCCAGAGCGTCGGGGAAAACGGTGCCTAAACTCGATAGGGACTCAATGGAAAAGTTGGTGGCGCAGGCGCATCTTCAACGCCAGACGCGGATCGACCGGGTCGCCACGCCCGAGGCCCCACCGCGCTATGAGGTGTTGCCTCAGGCAGGAGCGAACGGTAACCCGGTGGGCCTTTCGGCATTGCCGCTCGATCATCCGGCAGATGTGTTCTTTGACATGGAGGGGTACCCCCTCATGGCTGGTGGATTGGAATACTTGTTCGGGGTGTGCACGCGCACTGGGCAGCCGGGGGTATGGGACTTCACGGATTGGTGGGCACACGACCGTGAACAGGAAAAACACGCCTTCGAAGGGTATGTGGATTGGGTATTCACCCGGTGGCAGGCGAATCCGGGCATGCACATCTACCATTACGCCGCCTATGAGGTCGCCGCCGTGAGGCGGTTGAGCACCTACCACGACACCCGTCAGGATGAGGTGGACGAGCTACTCCGGAACGAGGTGTTTGGATCTCTATCAGACCGTACGACACGGTTTGCGCATCGGAGAGGACAGCTATTCCATCAAGTCCATCGAGCGGCTCTATCGACCGAAGCGCATAACGAAGGTAGCCACAGCCGCTGACTCAATCGTGCAGTATGCCCGCTGGATCTAGAGCAATGAGCCAGAAGAGTGGAAGAAGAGCCCCATTCTGAAGGGGATCCGTGACTACAACGAGGACGACTGCAAGTCCACAGCTGAATTACTGCACTGGCTGAGGCAGGTCGCGGTTGACCACAAGATCGTGGCGGTCCATTCGGCTTCTGCATCCTCGCTAGCGACGCCACCAAAGCAGTTGCCACCTGAGATTGTAGCTCGACTGGATACCGCAGCGAAGCTCCGCAAGGGAAAGGATGCGGTATCGGTCGCGCTCGCCGACTTAATCGATTTTCATCGGCGAGAAGAAAAACCCATGTGGTGGCGCATGTTCGACCGTGCCGCTGCCACATCCGACGTCCTCCGTGACGATCCTGCCTGCATTGATGGTGTGCAAGCCACGGGCTCGCCGATACCTGACAAGCAATCGTTCGTCCAATCCTACCGGTTCGATCCTGTGCAGGAGTGCAAACTTGCAGCCGGAGACAAGTCTAGAGTGATGTTTACGCATAACTTAGAGGCGAAATTCACGCTCTCGGCCCTAGATGTCTCTGCCGGGACGTTGGAGCTCAAGATAGGCAAGAAAGGGTTACACGAGAAGTTGGCTGGCGCATTCCCAGCGCGAGGGTCGCTGCTTCCAGACGAATATGTTTCGGCCAAACCCATTCAAGAGGCGCTGGCAGAGGTGGCTTCGCGGCACCTGACGAGCGCTCTTCCTCCTTCGGTGGCCGCACTGGTCAACCGTGTGCCTCCCACGAGGATGTTGAAACAAGACGATGAAAGCACGACGCAGGCCGCTATCCGGGTCGCCAATTCGATGACTGGGGGGTGCTTGGTCATTCAAGGGCCTCCTGGTACGGGCAAGACGTTTACCGCCTCGCAGGTCATTTTGTCTCTTCTCATTGCCGGAAAGAAGATCGGCGTCGCATCCAATAGTCATAAGGCAGTGGTGAATCTTCTCATGGCCTGCGGCGACGCGGCACGAGAAACCGGCAGGAGTTTGTGGGGAATCAAGGTTGGAGGGGAGGCGGAAGGTCCGTTGTTTTCTTCTAACCTGAGTCTGAAATACGTCAAAGATACAGGTGAGGCGCGTGGGGCATACACAGAAGGCATCGTGGGGGGAACGGCCTGGCTCTTTACTCGGCCCGAGTGGGAAGGTGTGCTCGATTTCCTGTTTATTGATGAAGCCGGTCAGGTTGCCCTTGCCAATGTCGTAGCCATGGCTCGATGCGCAGAGAACCTCGTGCTTCTTGGCGACCAGATGCAGCTTGAACAACCCGTACAAGGGGCCCATCCCGGCGATGCCGGATTGTCCGCTCTGCAATACGCGCTGAAAGATACGGACGTCAGCCGGCCAGATTTGCCCGTGTTCCACCCTGTGGTCCCGGCAGACTACGGGCTGTTTCTTGGCGAATCCCGTCGAATGCACCCGTCCGTCTGCCGCTTCATCTCTGAAAGCATATATGAGAAAGGACTCATTTCCCATCCTGACTGTGCCAGGCAGAAGATTACGGTGCTGTCGGGCGGCAATGGTCTGATTACCAGGGAAAGCGGGATCGTCTTCAGCGGCGTTGAGCATGATGGAAACGTTCAACAAAGCGATGAGGAGGTTGAGCGGGTGAAAGCGATTTATGATGCGCTCCGCGGTTGCCTCTATATGGCTAAGGATGGCACCACGAGACCACTGGCACTAAACGACTTTCTCTTTATTGCTCCCTACAACGCGCAGGTGCGTGCACTTCAAGCTGCTCTGCCTCAAGGCGCAAGGATCGGGAGCGTCGACAAGTTTCAAGGACAGGAAGCCCCGGTCTGCGTTCTTTCACTCTGCTCCAGTTATGGCGAATACGGCTCTAGGGGGTTGGCGTTCATTCTTGATCGAAACCGCATCAACGTCGCGATTTCACGTGCTCAGTGCTTGGCAGTGATAGTTGCTGATCCTCGGATTGCTCTCGCTATTCCAGGTACTCTGGATGAAATGAGGTTGATCAATCTGTTTTGTAAAGTGGTCGTCCGCTCGCCGTGTAGTCGCATCTAAGTCGGATTTGGACCGAACGGGGAGGAGT
>JACOEF010000966.1 GCA_024998705.1 Nitrospira sp. | reverse complement strand
TGCAAGTCGAGCGAACAGACGAGGAGCTTGCTCCTTTGACGTTAGCGGCGGACGGGTGAGTAACACGTAGGTAACCTACCTATAAGACTGGGATAACTTAGGGAAACCGGAGCTAATACCGGATAATATTTCGAACCGCATGGTTCGATAGTGAAAGATGGCTTTGCTATCACTTATAGATGGACGTGCGCCGTATTAGCTAGTTGGTAAGGTAACGGCTTACCAAGACAACGATACGTAGCCGACCTGAGAGGGTGATCGGCCACACTGGAACTGCGACACGGTCCAGACTCCTACGGGAGGCAGCAACGAGACG
>JACOEF010000965.1 GCA_024998705.1 Nitrospira sp. | reverse complement strand
CGATGTCTCGGTTCCGTACCGCGCTGGGGGATCGTCTAGCGGTAGGACGCCAGCCTTTGGAGCTGGCTACCTAGGTTCGATTCCTAGTCCCCCAGCCAATTTCCCCTCACGAGCTCTGCACGGTCTGTGCGCGTTTCTCGTCCAGTTCGGACCAACGGGCATAGAGCCGTTCTACCTCGGCCTGTGCCGCGACCAGTGCCTGGCTTCGTGCTTGGAGCGCTACGGCGTCCGACAGCACGGCCGGATCCTGCATTGAGGCTTGGCAGGCCGTAACCTGTTCCTCCGCTTTGAGAATGTCTTCCTCGATCGTGCCCCATTCCTTCTGCTCGCGATAACTCATCTTTTTGACTTTGCGAGCGGGAGTTGCCGAGGCACCCTCGTCCTGAGTGGCAGCTGCGCGCCCGTCACTCTTCGATTCCGGGGCTGACCCGCCGGCCCGCTCCTGCGCACTTTCCCACTGAGCATAATCGGCGAACCAGTCCACGCGTCCCGTGCCATCCAGCGCCAGCAGGATGGTGGAGACGCGATCCAGCAACCATCGATCATGGGTGACGAGCACGAGCGCACCGGGAAATTCCAGCAGACTGTCTTCCAAGATTTCCAGGGTGGGAATATCCAAGTCATTGGTCGGCTCGTCGAGAATGAGGAGATCCGCAGGCTGGAGCATGAGTCGGGCGATGAGGAGCCGGGCTTGTTCGCCGCCGGACCGTTTCGATACCGGGAGATCCAGCTGTTCGGGACGAAAGAGAAAGCGCTTCGCCCAGGAGGCCAGGTGAATCGAACGATCTTGATAGACGACGGCATCGCCCGATGGGGCCAGTGCACGCCGCAAGCTCGTGGATTGGTCCAGGGACTCGCGATGTTGCTCGAAGGAGACGATGCGCAGCGCGTCGGCTCGCGTGATGGTGCCGGAGTCGGGGTCTAGTGTCCCGGCCAGCAACCGCAAGACGGTGGTCTTGCCGCTGCCGTTGGGGCCCAACAGGCCAAGCCGTTGGCCGGGCCCGAGCAGCAGGTCGAGGTTGGTCACGACGGGTGTGCCATTGAAACTCTTGGTCACCTGCTCTGCGACCACGAGTTGTTTGGATTTTCGGCCTGAGGCGGAGAAGTCGATGCCGATGGTCGATTGTGCCGAGCGGGATTCGGCCTGGTTTAATTCATCGATGAGCTTGCCCGCTGATTGGATCCGGCCCTTGGCTTTGGTCGTACGGGCTTTGGCGCCGCGTCGCAGCCATTCCACCTCACGGCGGACGCGGTTGGCTAATGAGGCCTGGTAGTCGGCTTGCGCTTGAAGCGCGGCATCGCGCTGTTCGAGGAAATCACTATAGCAGCCGCGAGCCTCGAACCGGCCTTCGGGATAACAGCGGTTGAGTTCCACCATGCGGGTGGTGACTGATTCGAGGAATCGGCGATCGTGGCTGATGACGAGAAAGGCTTTGGCGCGATTCTTCAGCAATTGCTCCAGCCAGATAATGCCTTCCAAGTCCAAATGGTTCGTCGGTTCGTCCATGAGCAGCACGTCCGGCTCAAGCAGTAAGGCCTGGGTGATGGCCAATCGCTTACGCCAGCCTCCGGAGAGTGTCGAAACGGCTTGTTCCGGGTCGGGAAAGGTTCCAATGCTGAGGGCTCTGGCGATCCGGCCACCCTGTTCGTGAGGATCAAGGCCATCTTCCGTCAACGTGTCTTGCAAGACCTGTTCAATGGTGTGGTGCTTAGGGAAAACAGGTTCTTGCGGGACATACCCGACACGGGTGTGGCGCCGCAGAGTGCGCGTCCCTTCGTCCGGGGATTCGAGTCCCACGAGGATCTTGAGCAAGGTTGACTTGCCGGACCCGTTCGGTCCGATTAATCCCACATGATCGCCGTCGGAGAGTGCCAGGGAGAGATCTGTAAAGAGGGCTCTGACCCCATAGCTTTTGCTGATCGATTCGCAACTCAACAGAATGTTCGGGGCCATACCCTCGGTACCTCACGTCAGAAAGGGAAAAGTGCAGTATACGGTGTGGGGAGGTCTTGGGGCTAGCGGCTTCAGGAAGTTGAGGAGTCAGGATGCCGCATGGGGGCTGCAGGTGTCCAGGTTCGTGTCATCGGGCAGCAGGCGACGTTCAGTGAGCGGTCTTCGCGCGTCCTGTTCGGAGACGTTGCTGAAAGCAGCTCGGACAGAGGTCATATCCACCCTGTCTGGAGGTATGGAATGAGTCCATGTTGGAGCGCCCGCAATCGAAACAGCGCACCTGACTAACCACGGATCGCGGCAAGGGAGG
>JACOEF010000117.1 GCA_024998705.1 Nitrospira sp. | reverse complement strand
GCCGCATCGTATGCCACACCGACTCGAACCGGTTCTTCCCTTGCTACCGGTCTCGTGATCGGGAGATCTTCTCCCGGAAATGCACCGGCAGAGCGAGCCAACGCCTCTACCCGATCCAAGTCGATCGTGACTGCGGCAGATCGAGCCAACCGGTCATACAAGTCACCCTGCCCTTGCTCGATGGCAGTTCTCAGGCCGAGATGGCGATCCTGAATCGTCACCGAGGCATCGGGCTGCAGATATCCCACAACCGTCAGGTCCGTTTCCGCCTCCACCGCCTCCCGCAGCAACCGATAGTGGCCTTCACTCCGCACGCGATTGAACAGGACTCCGCGAACCTGTACGGCCGGGTCGAACTTCGCGTACCCAGACACCATGGCTGCGGCCGATCTTGCCATCGCGCTCCCATCGATCACTAAGAGGACCGGTGCGTTCAGTTGTTTCGCCAGTTCCGCCGTGCTGCCCTGTTCATACACCGGGGAGCTGCCGTCGAACAACCCCATCATGCCTTCAATGACCGACAGGTCCGCATCCGCAGAGGCACGCGCAAAGATGGCGCTGTTGGCGGCTTCCCCTAACATCCAGCCATCCAAATTTCGTGAAGGCCGCCCGGTCACCGCCTGGTGATGGCCGGGATCGATAAAGTCCGGCCCGCCTTTGAACGGCTGCACCACAAGCCCTCGAGCTTTTAATGCAGCCATGAGGGCCAGGCTGACCGTGGTTTTGCCGACACCACTTTGGGTGCCGGCAATGACCAGACGCGGACATGGCATCAGACGACTACCCACCGCTCGCCATCATGTTTTCCCGCCAAACGTGACCCGTACACCGCCGAAGATCGAGCGGATGGGCACACCGGCGCTGGCAATTTCTTCGTATTTCTCATTGAACAAGTTTTCTGCCCGAAGATACGCTTGGAGCTGCTTCGTCACATCGTAGGTCACGGCCAACGACCAGACGTCGAACGCCGACAACGGCTGCCGATCGCCGGTGGTATTGAAGCGCGAGCCCACGTACCTGCCGATCAGCGTAATCCAGAGCGGATCGATGGGCTGATACGCGACGGATGCGCTCCACTGGTCGGTCGGCCAACGAGGAAGGCGGGCCTGGGTGCCCAAATCTCGGGTGAGGGTGTTGGTGTAGTTCGCCTGCACCACGACGCCCTTCAGGAATGGACGATCGCTGGAATAGGTATAGGAGACCCCGGCTTCCCAGCCTTTCGTGGAGGCTTCACCGATCTGCTGCGGGCAGAACCCAAACGTACTGAACGGCGCGCAAAATGCCGGATCGAACGTGGTCGTGATCAAATTCCGATAGCGGTTCCAGAAAAACCCTCCCGTAACCTTGAGCTGCTTGGAGAAGAAATATTGATCAATCCCCACGTCCATGCTTTGGCTCTTTTCCGTTCCCAATCGGGAATTACCGAAATTGGGAAAATACAATTCATTCATCGTAGGAGCCCGGAACCCAGTGGAATAGCTGCCTCGAATTTTCGTGTCGGTTTCTTTGTGGAAATACCCGCCGGTCAGTCGATAGGTCGTCGCATCGCCGAAGACGTTGTAACTGTCATGGCGGAGGCCCGCGGTGGCGAATACACGGTCCCACAAATTGAATTGGGCTTGCGCGAATCCGGCATTGGAACTCAGAATCCGATTGGTGAGCCCTGTATCATTCTCGCCCTGTTGTTCGCGAAATTGATACCCCGCACTCAACAACAACAGCTTCGTGATTTGGAAATTGTGCTGCCATTCCAACCGATTCGAGAGCACACGAATTTCGTTATTGGAGTTGAAGGGCGTACTGAATGCCCCTGTGATCAGACTGCGCTGCAACGTGCCTGACAAAAACTGCGAGGCCTCCTGCGCACGTGCAAGGGTGAGCTTCTGGGACCACCAGGTCGTGATCGGCTGCTCATAACTGCCGCTGAACACATATTCCTGACTCCGATTTTTTGAGCCATAGACGTCGTTTGGAGAGGTCGCGGAGATATTGTCGAGCTGCACATCGGAATTCATCCAGCGCATACTGAAGTCCAGCCGCCCGTCATGCGGAAGATCGACGCCGATCCGGCCCGAGCCCTGCCAGTTGCGATAAGAATCCCGCTCGGTGGCGCCACGCCGATAGTTAACGGCCGAGAAACTGGAGGTATCCCATCGGGACAGGGAGAGGCTGTAATCAATGATGCCCTGCTTCCCGGACACCGTGCCCCCTTCACGAAGGGAGGCGAAGGACCCGTATTCCATGAAGCCGGTAGCCGAGAGCGGCCCCTGTCCCTTCTTCGTGACGATGTTGATGACGCCGCCCATGGCGTCGGACCCCCACAACATACTTTGCGCGCCGCGGAGAATTTCCACACGCTCGATATTATCAGTCGTCAGGTTGGCAAAATTGTAACTGCCGACAGTGCCGCTGTTCACAATGGCACCATCGATCAACACCAGGGTTTGGTTTGCACTGCCGCCCCGAATTTTGGCCGTGACTTCGGTACCGGGCCCGCCGTTTGAAAAGACCGCCACGCCTTGGGCTAACCGCAGGGCGTCCACCACGCTCCGGATGTTTTGTTTTTTCATGTCCTCCGCCGTGATGACTTCCACCGCGCTGGTGACGTGGCTCACCGGTACCGGGGTTTTAGTTGCCGAGACAACGACTTCTTCGGCGAGCACGATCGGCTCGGGGTCCACAGGCTCTTCAGCAGAGGCCGTCGCCGTCCAGACAGGGGGGACACTCATGGCACAGCACAACATGAAATAGACAGACCAGTTCCTGACCATCACCGACATACTGACACTCCCTTTCGCTCGAAGGGCTCAGTCGTAACAGCCGTCAGTTGGGTCTCCTGACTTGCGGATCACCATTTCTCTGCGCCTTCCCGTCTTCGAAGCAATCAGTTCTCAGCTTTCAGCGATCAGGTTTTGACTGAATGCTGACTGCCGATAGCTATGAGCCTTCCCAGACAGTGGCTTCCTACAGAGTCACTCCCCGCTTACAGTGGCGGCACCGTGATGGATTTGCACCATCTTCCCCGACGCTGACGGCGTCTTCCTGACACTCCGTTCTCCAATGATTACGCGCCCCATCTCGTCACACGGGTGGGCCGGGCGCGAACCCATCCCGCAACAACCGATCACACTCGCAACGGCACAACCTGTCTTGGCAGCGTAATCCTCGGAAGACCCGATTCCGGATGCGGATCGATCAAGACCTCACAGCCATAGACCGTCCGTAACGCGTCCACCGACAACACGTCCGATGGCATTCCCATCGCATACACCGACCCTGCCCTCAACATCACGATCCGATCGCAATATTGGCTGGCCAGATTCAAGTCATGCGACACAATGACGACCGTCAGGCCCTGCTCGTCGGTGAGACGACGCAGCACCGAGCAAATCTCGAGTTGATGCTGAAGATCGAGAAAGGCGGTCGGCTCATCGAGCAAGAGGACTCGCGGGGTTTGGGCCAAAGCGCAAGCGATCATCGCGCGTTGACGTTCGCCGCCCGACAAATCGGTCACCGCGCGCGAAGCAAGATGGCCGATGTCCATCGTCGCCATCGCCTGAGCGGCCGCCGCACAATCCTCCCGATCTTCCCACCCGAACCCGAGACTCCATCTACTCTGGCTTCGATGGGGATACCGCCCCATCAACACCGTTTCCGCCACCGTAAAGGGAAAGGCCGGCGCACTCTCCTGCGGGACAAAGGCCACGGTCCGCGCCGTCTCCTCGCGCGAAAGATCGGCCAGATTTCGCCCGAAGAGCGAGAGGGTTCCCCGCTGAGGCACAGCGAGCTTGGCCAGGAGTTTCACGAGAGATGTTTTGCCCGACCCGTTGGGACCGACGATGCCGAGAATTTCGCCTGACTCGACGTGCAGGCTCACATCGCTGAGAACCCATCGACCTTCCCGCCCGGGCGACCTGCCATAACAGAACGAGGCCGCTTGCACATCGTAGGCATGGTGTTCGTCCGGGTAGGCGCCCACCGCTGCATCAGCCTCACCCATCGGGCCGACAGGACTCCTCATGCGAGCCGATCCTTTCGCCACACCAGCAGGTAGACAAAAAACGGGCCGCCCGCGAGGGCCGTAATGATTCCGACCGGGACTTCCGACGGCACAAAGACGGTCCGGGCCATGGTATCGGCCACCATCAAAACGATGCCGCCCACGAGCGCCGAGGCCGGCAAGAGCAACCGATGATCGGCCCCGATCACCAGGCGCACCGCGTGAGGAATAACCATCCCGATAAATCCGATCATGCCGCTGACGGACACGACAGCGCCGGTCAACAGCGCCGACACCAGAAAGATGACTCGCTTCGCACGTTCAGTATCGATTCCCAAGGACCGTGCCGGCTCTTCACCCAACGCCAGAATGTTCAGGACCCGCACCTGCTTGAAGAGCAGAAAGAGACCGATCAACAGATACACCGACAGCGCAGCCAACGCGGGATAGGCCGGTGCCGTGAGCGATCCCATGAGCCAGGCCATCATGCCGAAGGAACGATTCGGTTCCATAATCGAGGTGATGAACATGATGAGTGCCGAGAAAATCGCATTCAGGATCACTCCGGCCAACAGCACCGAGTGGATCGGGAGCCGGTCGTAGGTCGCCGCCATGCGATAGACCACCAGCAAGGCCACCAGTCCGCCCAAAAACCCACAGACCGGCAGGAGCGAGAAGGCGAGCACCGTCGTTCCAATTCCGAACAACACCGCGACGGCCACACCCAGCGCGGCCCCACTGGACACCCCGAGCACATAGGGATCCGCCAGGGGATTTCTCAGCAAGGCTTGCAGCGCCACCCCGACCGACGCCAGGCAGACTCCCACTAAAAATCCAAGAAAAACTCGCGGGAGGCGCACCTGCAGCAAAATAACGCTGGTCGTCTTGAGTGCGTCGTTGTCCATAGCTTGGTCGAACAGCGCGGACGACAACAGGCCGATGATTTTCCCGAATCCGATGTACTGTGTTCCAAGTTGGAGGCAGACCACCGCCAGAATCATTGCGACGACCGACAAACTACCCATAATCAGGCACCAGCGCGCCGGAGTCAGAATGGCCCCCTGAAACGGCCGTTCCTGTCCGGTCGCGGGAACGGAAGGGTGACGGTTCGCGGAAGACAACGGCGGCGAAACCAATGTGGAAGCAGGTGACGTGGGGTGGCCGGTTGACGGTATCATGGCTGCACAGGCACGGCTTGGGAAGAGAACGCTTCGGGGTGAATCACCCTGACCAGTTCTTCCAGCCCATCCATGACGCGCGGGCCGGGTCGATTCAACGCATTGGCCGACACTTCGCGCAGCCGGTTCTGCTGCACGGCCGTCAGAGTCGTCCAACGCCGCCATTCCTGCTGTTCGCGTCGTGGCACCGTTTCAACCGACCCCATCGGGAAGATCAGCACTTCAGGATCTTCTTTCAACACCGTTTCCATGGTCAGGCGTGGATAGGGGGCTTCAGCTCCGGACGCGATGTTGGTTCCCCCGGCCAGGCCGATCATCTGGTGGATGTAACTGCCGGGGCCGACCGTGATCAGGGGCCGGCTGTTGATCACATAGAGCACCCGGGTGCGCGGCAGGTGTTCGGTTCGACTGATGATCTCGGCCATCCGGCTTCGCATGGCCGCCGTCATCGCATGGGCCTCCGTCGAGCGATCGAAAATGCGCCCCAGCGTGTGAATGTGCGAGAAAATATTCTCCACGGAGGTGGCTTCCAGCAGGAGCACCGGGATCTTCAGTTCCTCCAGCTTGGCCAACACATTCGCGCGGTGAAATTCACGCGGCGCAACGATCAATTCCGGCCGGAGGGCGACGAGGGATTCAAGGTTCGGGTTGGTGTATCCGACTTTGGATTTGGCCTTGGCGGCCACCGGGAAATCGCAAAACTCCGTCACTCCGACAATCTGTTCATCCAGCCCCAGCGCAAACAACATCTCCGTGATACTCGGCGCCAACGACACGACTCGCGTGGGCGCCTTGGCCACATAGAGTTTTCGGCCCGCATCGTCGATGAATGTGCGCGGGGTGATATTGGCCATAAACGGCATGCCCGTCAGGATGCCCTGTTGACGACGTTTCATCACGGGCTGATCGTCCTGAGAAGGTCCAAGCGCAAAGGCCACGCAGGCCAACAGCGCATACGCAACGAGTCCGACGAATGCGGCTACGACCCAGCTATGGAGGATGGTTCGACCGGCAGGCAAATAAAAAATCCCCAGGGCCAACGTGGAACCCTGAGGATTGCACCCGCAACATCATCCTCGCCTATTCCCCAGCCCACGAGGGAATAAAGGGTCTCCCTCGGGCAGGTCTTCTGGCTCATGGTTCATCCTACTCCCCGCGCCTTCCCAGCAGGCTCGTGACACGTACCCCGTGAATCGCATTTCGCGTCAAGAACCAGACGCATCACGCTTCACGAACAACGCTTCACGGCCACGCGAGTGGCATCGGCGGGTTTCGTCCCCATTTACAGCGGCGGGACCGCGAGGGTTTCTCACCCTCTTCCCTTGACCCGAGGTGTCTTGAAAAGAG
>JACOEF010000043.1 GCA_024998705.1 Nitrospira sp. | reverse complement strand
GCCCTGACCAACAGATCATTAAAGGAGACTCCCGATATGCGCGTCACAACGACCTGTCTCAAGCTCGGCCACCCCTGGTCCCTTGAGTCCCTTTCAGCCCTGGATTCCGACCAAACCCTTTTGCTCCTGTTTGGCGCATCGAATTTGCTGGATGCTCCGGACCGCATTGAGGCGGTACTGAAGGCTTGCCCCCGGAGTCACGTGATGGGTTGTTCGACCTCCGGAGAAATTCATGGGAACGAAATCACGGATGATAGCCTGGTCGTCGCCGCGGTGCAGTTTGAGCAAACACCCCTTCGCACAGCCGAAGCAGCCGTCCCATCCCCTCAGACTTCCTACACCGCAGGATGCGCGATCGCTCAGCAGCTCAAACAACCCTCGTTACGAGGCGTCTTGGTCCTATCCGACGGCCTGCATGTCAACGGGAGTGAGCTCGTCAAAGGCCTCAATGACACCCTCGGAGACTCCGTCATCGTCACCGGGGGGCTCGCCGGCGATGGGACTCAGTTCAAACGAACCTGGGTGCTGAAAGATCGTACTCCCCAGAGCCGCCATGTGACCGCAGTCGGCTTTTATGGCGACCACATCCAGGTAGGGCATGGCTCCAAAGGCGGATGGGACAAATTCGGACCGGAACGGCAGGTCACGAAATCCAGCGGGAACGTGCTGTATCAACTGGACGGCCGTCCCGCATTGGAACTGTACAAGGAATATCTTGGAGAACGCGCCTCCGGACTGCCCGCCACCGGCCTCCTGTTCCCTCTTGCGATCAGAACCTCGCAGACAGAGGGAAAAGTTCTGGTCCGCACCATCCTGGCCGTGGACGAAGCCACCCAATCCATGACATTTGCCGGAGACATTCCGGAAGGCGTTTTCGCCCAACTCATGCGCGCAAATTTCGATCGGCTGATTCAGGGCGCATCCGAAGCCGCCACACTCACAATCAACCGTGACAACAGCCTGCCCTCGAATTCGCCGACCCTCTGTATCGCGATCAGCTGTGTCGGTCGCCGCTTGGTGCTTGGCGAACGGACGGAGGAAGAGGTCGAAGCGGCACTGGAGATTCTGCCGAAAGACAGCCGGCAAATTGGATTTTACTCCTACGGGGAGATCTCGCCTTACCAAAGCGGCACTTGCGACCTTCACAATCAAACCATGACGCTGACGACGATTACCGAAGTATAAGGTCCATGCATCCGCTCCTCAAACGACAACTCAAACGCCTGGGGCTGGACAACGCAACCGCGCCCTCATCCCCTGATGTCTGGCAACAACTCCTCGAACGAGTGAGCCAGAGCTATCTGGAATCAGACCAGGGGCGAGAACTCCTGGAGCGCTCGATCGCCTTGTCTTCGCAAGAAATGCAGGAGCTGAATGAACAACTCCGGCGCACCTCGGAAAGTCAGCTCGCAGGAGAGAGGGACAAGTTACAGACGGTGCTCCGCTCCATGGGCGACGGGCTCTGCGTCGTCGATCGACAGTGGAACATCGTGTTACTGGACCCCGAGGGCGAACGTCTCTGGGGCCTGACAGAAAAAGAGGTCGTCGGACGCCGGCTCCATGACATGATTTCCCTCTCCTACGGCGCGAGCCTGACAGGCCCGATTTTCACGCAACTTCTGCTGGATGAAACCGCACAAGGCAACACCTTCCGAACCGATGACGGCCTCCTGACCACGACCACGGGACGCTCGTTTCCCGTCGCCTGCGTGCTGGCGCCGATTGTGCACGAAAATCACGTGGCCGGAGCCGTACTCGTGTTTCGCGACATCACGGAACGGAAACATACCGAAGACATCCGTCACCGCACCGAAAACCTGCTCCGACGGCAACAAACCGCGCTCTTCGAGCTGACACGCAACAGCATCATCCAAAGCGGCGTACTGGAGCCGGCGCTGAAAGAAATCACCCGTGTGACGGCCACAACTCTGGAGGTGGGCCGAACCAGCATCTGGCTTCTGAGCGAGGACCATCGCACGATTCGCTGCAAAGACCTCTACGAATCTTCCAGTTACACTCATTCTTCAGGCCTTGAACTCCAGGCAGCGAGTTTTCCGGAATACTTCCGTGAACTCCTCTCCGAGCGCGTGATCGATGCCTCCGATGCCAGAACTGACCCCCGCACCTGCGAGTTCACCTCCAGCTATCTCGAGCCGCTCGGGATCAACGCCATGCTGGACATCCCGATTCGGTTCAAAGGCAAACTCGTCGGGGTACTCTGCAATGAGCATATCGGCTCGCCTCGCCCCTGGATGTTGGAGGAACAGCAGTTCGGCCATGCGATCGCGTCCCTGGTATCGCTCGCCCTCGAAGCCGTTGAGCGCCTCCACGCCGAAGGGGAACTGCGCAAGAGCGAGGGCCGGACCAGATTGATCATCGACACCGCGCTGAGCGCGGTGATCAGTATGGACGAGAAGGGCGCTATTATCGGTTGGAACTCACAGGCCGAACAGGTATTCGGATGGACGCGCGAGGAGGCTATCGGCCGCCTGATGACGGAGACCATCATTCCGGTCGAGCACCGCGAAGGCCACGATCGTGGGCGCCTGCGGTTCCTCAAGACCGGTCAAGGCCGGGTCATGAACAAACGGATCGAAACGACCGCGCTACACCGCAACGGCACGGAGTTCCCAATCGAGTTAGCGATGACACCACTCCGTATCGAGAATGCCTATACCTTTACCGCCTTCGCAGTGGATATTTCAGAACGAAAAAAGGCGGAAGAAGCCTTGCGCACGAGCGAAGCGCGGTTAATGATGACGGTGCAGGGCTCGCACATCGGAATCTGGGACTGGAACCTCACGACGGGCGCGATCTACTTCTCCCCGCAATGGAAAAGTCAGCTCGGTCATACCGACGCCATGCTCGCCAACGATTTCAACGAATGGCGAACACGAATCCATCCGGACGATCAACCGTTGGTCCATGAGACCATCCAGTCCTGTCTCGATGGACAGCGATCCCAGTTCGAGCTCGAACATCGCCTTCAACATCGAGATGGCTCCTATCGCTGGATTCTGTCTCGCGGCAGCTTGATTCGAGACGTCTATGGGGTGGCGACACGCATGGTCGGCATCCACATCGATACCACTGACCGGAAACAGAGCGAACAGGAACTCCGCGCAGCGAAGGAGGCGGCAGAGGCAGCGAGCACGGCAAAAAGCGAATTTCTGGCCAACATGAGCCACGAAATCCGCACCCCCATGAACGGAGTACTGGGCACGACGGAACTACTCCTCAACACGCAGCTGACAGACAAACAACGGCATCTTGCCTCGACGGTTCACCGATCCGGGAGAACCCTTCTGGCCATTATCAACGACATCCTGGATTTTTCAAAAATCGAAGCGGGCAAACTTGAGCTGGAGTGCATCGATTTTGACTTACTACCGGTGCTCGAAGAATCGCTTGAGTTGTTTGGCGAAGCCGCACGCCGAAAACAGCTTCGCCTCTCACATCATATCGACGACGCAGTCCCACGCTACCTC
>JACOEF010000520.1 GCA_024998705.1 Nitrospira sp. | reverse complement strand
TCAAAGAAACCCTGGATGTCCTGAGCGATCCCGGACTCAGGAGCCAGATTGCCAAGAGCCGGGCTTTTTACAAAACGAAACGCAAAGGGCTCTCGTTTGAAGACCTGTTCGACGAGCCTTTGACGCCCATCAAGAAACGGCGCACGACGAAATCTTCTTCTGTCCGGGCATCCCTCTAGCCCCCGCTGCCTTGCCTCTCTCTGCCTCTGCCCTTTAGGATGGCGTGGGGAACAGCCTGACCGTCCATCCACTGAGGGATTCGCATGGAAGCAAGTTTTTGGCATAACCGATGGCAGATGAACCAGACCGGGTGGCACGAGCGCGATGTCAACCCGCTGCTGACCGCCCACTTTCCGTCCCTGAACGTGCCGCCTGGCGGGCGTATCTTTGTGCCGCTCTGCGGGAAGTCGCTCGATCTCGGCTGGCTCTTGTCTCGCGGCTATGCGGTCGCCGGGGCGGAACTCAGTGAACTGGCCGTGACCCAGCTCTTTACCGGGTTAGGCATGAAACCACGCATCTCTGACATCGGCAAGCTCAGACTCTTTCACGGGGAGAAGATCGACATCTTCATGGGCGATATCTTCGACTTGTCTCGCGAGATCCTCGGCCCCGTCGACGCGGTCTATGATCGGGCCGCGCTGGTCGCGCTGCCGGAATCCGTGCGGCCTCAATACACAGCGCATCTCAAAGCCATCACGGGAATGGCCCAACAACTCGTCACCGGCTATGAGTACGACCAAACCGTCGTGGCAGGGCCTCCGTTTTCCGTCCCCTCCGACGAGCTCCGCCGCCATTACAGCGTCGACTATACCCTCAAGCTGCTGGCCCGTCTTGAAGTCCCCGGCGGACTCAAGGGCAAGTGCCCGGCAACGGAACATATCTGGCGGTTAACCAAGTAGGAGCGGTGGAAACAACGGGGGCGAGAATCTTTTCTAATTGCTCGGCGTGATAAATTCACCACTCACCTGGTACATGGCATTGGACAGCCTGCGCCTACGCCTCCGGGATATCACTCCCTTCGCCATTGACACTCACGCCCTAGGAACGTAGCCTAAGCCCATTTCGCCCCCTGAAACAAAGGCGCTGTCAGAAATCTGAAACTCCTAATGAGTGCCCTGCCTGAGGTTCTAATCTGCCATCCGGAATGAAGAGAAGATAATCAAACACGAGATCCGAACAGCGGTTGCCATTGTCGGAGGCGGTCTTGCGGGCCTATACGCCGCACGGCGGCTTCATGCGCTGGGCCTCGGCTTTCAGCTGTTCGAAGCCCGTGATCGACTTGGCGGTCGCATTCTCTCCACTAATGACGCGGGCCAGTCTTCGAAGGATGGGTTCGACCTTGGCCCTTCATGGTTCTGGCCGGAGATGCAGCGCGGCATGGCAGCTCTCGTTGAGGAGCTGGGGCTTGCGACCTTACCCCAACAGAGCGATGGAGATGTGATCGTTGAAAGGACGTCTCGTGAGGAACCGAAGCGCTATCAGGGAATACCGCAATCGCCTCAATCAATGCGTGTGGCTGGCGGAACCGGGGCGTTAATTACAGCCCTTTCTGAGAAACTCCCCCCGGAAGCCCTACACCTCGACATGCGAGTGACCCATGCGACGCTCAACCGCTTCGATGTCCTTTTAAGGATCATAGCCCTCGACGGGTCTGAACAGGACGTCGCTGCGGAGCACGTGATCTTCGCGCTTCCCCCACGCCTGCTCGCCTCATCGGTTGCATTCACGCCGGATATCGACGCTGCCACCGCCATTCGTTGGCGCGACACAGCAACATGGATGGCGCCCCATGCGAAGTTTTTCGCTCTCTATCAACATCCCTTTTGGCGAAAAGCCGGATTATCCGGAACGGCTCAAAGTCAGGTCGGCCCGCTTGTCGAAATCCATGATGCCACCACTGCTTCGGGCATGCCGGCCCTCTTTGGATTTCTTGGCGTAGGCGCGGATCAGCGAGCCGCCATAGGAGAGGACGCGCTCACTCGTGCGTGTATTAAACAGCTCACTCGACTCTTTGGACCGGAAGCCGGCCGTCCTTGCGCCACACTCCTCAAGGACTGGGCCGCAGATCCTCTCACGGCGACAGCGGACGACCGTTCACCGAGCGGGCACCCCGAACCCGCACGAGCGCCCTGGGTGACTGGTGTCTGGAAAGGCCGTATGTTTCTTGCCAACAGCGAAACGAGTACGACGGCACCCGGCTACTTGGCCGGAGCCATTGCGGCAGCCGAACAGGCAGTACTTCAAATACAGAGGAGCAGGGAGTAATTGGAGACAGGCTATTTATTAATGAACACCTACCCCGTAGTGCCTGCCACACTGCGTCCGCCGGAACGAGAACTGAGCGCAATACACATATGGTGAATGGTCTCCTGACAACACTTCGAGCCGTCGTGATTAGTCTTGCTCTGCCAACACTGATCTATGCGGGATCAGCATCAGATGACACGGGATGGGAATTTGTCACCGACCACGAAGGCATCGCCGTGTATGCCCGTTCCTCGACCGACTCGCCGGTGAGGGAAGTGCGCGCGACCACGGAGATCCCGGCGGCACCCGAGCGGGTGTTTGCAGTCCTGCTCGACTCGGACCGATTTGTAGAATTCATGCCCTACATCGTCGAAGTCCGGACGGTCGCCCGGGATAGCCCCTCGATCTGGTATCTCTACCAACGCATTGCCCCGCCGCTGGTGAGCGATCGCGACTACACGTTACGGCAGCAGCGTGAGGAAGATCCACTGCAGGGACGGTACGAACTCCGGTGGGAAACTGCGAACGAGCAGGGCCCGGCAGTGCGCGACGGAGTGGTGCGGATCGAGATCTGCACAGGTGCCTATGTAGTTGAACGCATAAATGGAGGGGCGGGCACCAGGCTGACCTACCGCCTCCACACCGACCCAGGCGGCATGCTGCCGAAATGGCTTGCCAACCGAGCCAATATCGACAGCGTCCCTGCGTTACTGCAAGCGGTCAAACGGCGAGCGGTGGATCCGAACTACCACCGCTAGCGACGCATCCCTTCCTGGAACACTTCCTCCAACGCAGACCAGGGAGCCAAGAAACAGGGACATTCTAGATTTCGTGGCGTGGAACTATGACTCAGAACGGACGTCGCCGGAGGAGCGGGCATCCATCGAGGGGCCGCTGAGTGAGATGGAACGTGAGAATTGACCATCGCTGCAAGGAAATGTTCGAAGACCGACGTTGTACACAGGAAGGGACGCGGATGAACAATAGCTCCGCCCGGCGTCGCCCCATGCAGGTCAATCGGTTACCTTGACTCCCCCACCATCTCGCTTATAAGTTCTCTCATCCACAAGCTATCCCTTACGCCAAAGGAAGACCGATGACCACTTTGTTTACGCCACTTCAGGTAGGGGATCTCCGCTTGCCCAACCGTATCGTCATGTCGCCTCTCACGCGAGCAAGAGCTGGGACCACACACATTCCCAACGACATGATGGTGGACTACTATTCCCAACGAGCCTCAAGCGGCCTCATGATGACGGAGTGCACGATGGTCGATGCCCACGCCTGCGCCTTTATCGGTGAAGGCGGCATTTACAGTCCCGCGCACGTGGCAGGCTGGAAACGTGTGACGGACGCCGTGCATGCCAAGGGCGGTCGCATCTTTCTGCAGATCTGGCATCCCGGACGTGCCGCGCACTCGCTGCTGAATGAGGGCGAGCAACCGGTCTCCAGCAGCGCGAAAGCGATTCGCAATGACGTAACCCATACCCTGGAAGGCGCAAAACCCTACGAAGTCCCGCGCTCGCTCCGTACCGAAGAGATCCCTCGCTATGTGGAGATGTTCCGGCTCGCCGCGAAGAACGCCCATCAGGCCGGTTTCGACGGGGTGCAAATCCATGGCGCTCACGGTTATTTGATCGACAACTTTCTCCGAGACGGCGTGAATGAACGTACGGATGCTTATGGAGGCTCTGTTCCCAACCGTGCTCGTTTCTTGCTGGAAGTCACCGATGCCGCCATCAGCGTCTGGGGCGCCGGGAGGGTGGCGGTGCGGATCTCTCCCCTGGTTCCGTTTAATGATATGGCCGACAGCCAGCCCGAAGCGCTGGTGACCCATGTCGCACAGGAATTAAACCGGCGACGAATCGCATTCTTGGAAATGCGGAATGAAAACCACACCTTGCCGCTGGAGCAGGCGATTCTGGCAATCGCCCGCCGGCATTTCCAGGGTGTATTGATGAGCAACGGGAGCTACACACGCGAGAGCGGCGAATCGACAGTGGCATGCGGCGCAGCCGATGCGATCGTGTACGGTCGTCCGTACATCGCCAACCCGGACCTCGTCGAGCGCTTCGCGAAACAGGCCCCGCTCAATCAGGTCAACTACGATCGACTCTACGGAGGCGGGCCTGACGGCTACAGCGACTATCCGACCTTGGCCGCAGGATGATTCCCGTGAAACAGCTTAATCGCTCGGATGGCGCACGGAACGACTCCAGAAAAAAGCGGACTATCCTGCCCCCTGCTTGTCTACGTAGCGCATCACCCTACGTCGAAACTCGGCAACACTCTATGACCGTGAACGTTGCGGGGCGATCGGAGGGCGCGATGCGGACACCATTCTGTGTAATCCTGCTCTGCTACCTGCTCTAACTGCCCGCAGTGAAAGCGGCGACGGCCGGCATTCAACCGGGGGGAGAGTGGGCGGAGATCGGCGAGAGGGTGGTCATGCTGAACCCGTTCGATTACAAGGGCGCCGGCGTTAATTCGTTGCCCGACCACCGGATCGAACCGTCCGAGGCTCTCTCCCGGCGCCTGACGAGCCCTCACAAGGGTGCACCCGCCACCGCCTACTCCATACACGATGCGTAAGCCTTCGGGCAGGTCGAATCAAGCCCACCCGCCGGGCCGCCGGCCGCAGGCAATCCATTCATCAACTCCAGCACCTTGGGATAGTGCTTCGGGGCACGGGTCCAGAAGATGTAGTTGGCTCTCAACCGGTCCCGCGCAAATGCCAGCAGCTCGGGAATCGTGGGCACTCGCCCTTGTCCATCGTGCCGTGTATTGTCGTAATTCGACTGCATCACCGACGGCACCAGCGACACGATTCCCGACAGCGGCGCATACAAATGATAGACCCCTTTGGGCTTGTGCGGATGATCGAAGTTCAAACCCGGCTCGTCGATGAACACATCCGGTCCGCCCAATCCCGTCCCGATCGTCCGCATCTGGCCCACGAACGAGGGCAGAATATCTCGCGGATAGTTCACGAATTGGTAGGTCATCGTGTTCGGGAACGCGGCACGCATCTGCCGCTGCACACTGAGCAGGTTGTCGTAAAACCTCACGACCTCCTGGCTGGACACCTCCACGAGTGGTTGGCCCATGGCGGATTCAGATAGGCCGATGCCTTCGAACTGCGCATGGCCGTTGAAACGCTTCCCCAACTCGCGGATGAGTGCCACCAGGCGATCATGAACCCCCGAATTCCAGAGCTTCAGATTGTGGCCGCGCGGCACATCCTTGCCATAACTGCCAAACGGGAACGCGCCACCCTCGTATGGCGCTGTCGCCATATATGATGGCACCGGCAAGACGTGAGGGGTAAAGGATTTCAACTCCAGCAGCACAACCAGCCGCTTCTTCTGCGGCGCCAGTTCAGCCAGCACCTGCTCGATTGCCGTGAAGTCATACCGACCTTCTTCCGGCTCCAATTCAGGCCAGCCATAACGAACCTGCAGCCCACGCAAGGCAGGTGTCGCTTTGAGTTCGCCATACACCTGCGCCATGATTTTCGGATTGGTCCTCATGAAATTCATCAGCGCATAATAGTGGCCGGGGTGCCATTTGACTGTACCGGGAGCCGACAAATCTTCGGCACCACTGGATTCCGACCACACGCCCGTACTCACCATAACGCCGAGCAGTGCAAGCGCAATGCTCATGGCGATGCCATGCCGTTGAACAATCGTTCCAATTCCTGAACGGCACTGCCTGGCTTGCTGCCCGCCATCGTTCATCCTGCCTCCCTCAATCAATCCGCTCGCGCCCCCCAGGAACGGCACTCGTTTGAGTAACCTTTGACGAGGGGTAATTCCAACGGCAAGGCTTCGAGGTAATGAGAATACGGCGGTCGTGTGACTGTCACGCGGCCGACCGAGATCAGCAGACGTGTCGCGTGTCCGTTACCAGCCTGCAAATGAGTGAGTGGCGGCAGGAGGGCATTACAGAAGGCTTTGTGTCGCCGCGGCGGTGAGATCGCGGCGAACGCAGAGGCGACACGTACCCTTACAGTACGGTGGGCCTCCGCGTGACCGGCATGCAACGGATGACGACCTCCAGGGGACAGCTACAACTCGAGCATTTTCTGGTACGCGCGTAGCAGATCACCTACCGACAATACTCCGATGATCGTCCCGTCTTCCGTAACCGGCAGGTGCCGAATGCCATCTTTCTTCATCAGCCGCAAGGCTTCCCTCACGGGTTCGCTGTCTTCGTTCGTGACCACCGCCTTGCTCATGCAAGACATGACAGTCGTCGTGTTCGGATCCAACCCCTTGGCCACCGCCTTCCGGCTTAGATCCGTATCGGTAATGATGCCGATGTACCTGGACCCGTCGTCGACCAGCAGTGATCCAATGCGCCATTTCTGCAGCAGCCGGCCGGCCTCCTTGATCGAGGCGCCTTTGTGCACGCTTCGAACCTCCGACGACATGAACTCCCCCACCGTACGCCCATCGATCCGTTCTCCGAGCGTGCGCCGCCAATCACGACCTACCCGGGCACTCTTCTTGAGTTCAAGCTGCGCGAGGCAACTCTCCAATACCTGCTTCCGCTGATGCAGGCTTTCGCGATCGAGATTATGCGTTCCCGCTTCCTGCGCCTCCTCCGGCAGGATTGCGGCCTCTCCGAGCTTGGCGTACTGATACGCCTCCAGTCCCTCCGAGGCCCCCCCGAACGTTTCGCTCAGGATCTCCTCGGCCTGCTCGTCAAACCCATCCAATGATGCATTCCCCTTCCGTCGCGACAAAAACGGCTGGAACGCTGCCAACGTCTCCCGGATCTCTTCGATATGCCGGCTGAGTAGATCAGCCGGTTCCTGGCTCGATTTCACTCTCTTGGCCATGCTGCCTCCTTGTTGAGCCAAGAGAATAACTCAAGTACGGTATCGGCTCAAGTTTCAAAGATCAGGCCGAAAAGGGTTGCGGCGTGAGACCGGACAGAGACCCGGACGATTCGTTACCCGCCCCCGCAGGCTTCGCAACCCCCGCGGATTTGGGCGTCACCTTGCCGCGCACACGATGCATTTTATCGCGCGTATGGTAGGGCATCAGGGTCTCCAGCACCGCCGGAAGCCTGTCGCAAGGCACATCCTCCATGATCTTCGTTGCCAGCTTCGGATCGGGCCCCGACCGGCCACCGACAAAAATATCCACCGCATCCACGACCTTGCCGCCGACTCTGGCCTTTTTTCCCAGAAGCCCGATGTCCGCCACGAGGTGATTGCCGCATCCGGCCGGGCAACCGGACCAATGCAAGGTTATGGGCTTGAGGTTGTCGCCCAACTTGCGTTCCAATACCCGCGCCGTTTCGACGGCCCGGCTTTTGGTTTCAATAACGGCCAGATTGCAGTAGTCGCTCCCCACACAACTCACCAGCCCCTTGTAGAGGGCGGACGGGTTGTAGGCGAATTGCTTCACCAGAGGCTCCTCCGCCACTTCCCCCACCAACCGGTCGCTGATATGGGGAATCACGAAGGCTTGCGCCGGCGAGAGACGAACCTCTCCGTTGCCGTACCGAGTCGCCAAGGCAGCCATGTTCCGGAGATCAGCCGCCTTCACCCGGCCAACCAACACCTTCAGCCCGACATAGTTCATGCCCCGTTGTTTTTGACGGAAGATGCCGATATGGTCGCGCTCCACCGCGCCCCTCGCATCCACCCCTGCCGTGGATAGCGTTCTTCCGACCAGCCGTTCGACTTCGTGCCGTACTCGCGCTTCACCCCAGGCCTCCACGAGAAAGGCGAGGCGCGCTTGGGTGCGATTCTCACGCGGGCCATGGTCACGATAAATGTGCAGCAAGGCCCGGCACACCTCGAGGGCTTCCGCCGGATTCACGAACATGTCCAACGAACCGGCAATCCGGTAGCCGCCTGATCCTAGCTTGCCACCGACCAGCACGTTGTACCCGTAACACTTATCATGTCCCAGATCGTGATAGGCCGGGACCAGTGCGATGTCTTGCGTTTCTGTATGGAGGCAATTGTCCGGGCAACCGGTGACCGCGATATTGCACTTGCGCGGCAGATTCGTATACGCGGGATTCCCCAGTATTTCTTGATTGATCGCACGCACGATGTCCGTCCCATCGACCAGTTCGTTGGGATTCAGGCCTGCCACGGGACAGGTCATGATGTTCCGTACCGTGTCCATCCCTGTTTGCATCGACGTCAGACCTGCCTCCTCCAGCTTGCTGAACACCGACGGCACATGCTCAATCGTCAGATGCCGGAGTTGGACTTGTTGCCTGGTGGTGACATCGACCACTCCATTGCCGTATTGCAGCGCGATATCGGCCAACGTGTCGAGTTGCGCCGACGTGGTTTGACCGCCCGGCATGCGTACCCGCAACATAAAGTGGCCCGGCGTCGGATTGCGCAAAAACAACCCGTACCACTTCAACCGTTGAATAGCGTCTTCCGGAATAGCCTCCCATCCCACTTGCGCATAGTGCGCGATCATGTCGCGCACCGTCAGCCCGTCTCGCTCCGACTTGATTACCTCGATCTTGTTCATCACCTGCCTCCCAATGCGACGGAATAGTCCGGTCCGGATTTCCTCAACACCACCGCTCCTGCCCGACTCAACTGATCCACGACCAGCAACACCTGTGACGCGCTCAAACCGGAAAGGGCCATCAGTTGCTCGAATGTCTGGGGAGCCTGTCGCTCCAGGACCGTCAGTACGGCAGTTTCAGCATTCGTGCTCATGATGTCCTCCTTTCGGTTGATCGCCGTCCGCGCATCAGAGACCGGTTTTTCTTAAAAGGTCTTGTACTCGAGCCACTTGCCGTTGAGCGTGATCTTGCACCGGGCCTCGCCCTGACTGCCGGTGACCTTTTCCATATCCAGCGTAAAGTCGATGGCGCTCATGATCCCATCGCCGAACATTTCATTCGCCATCTCCCGCATCGAATCGCCATAGACACCGATGACTTCCAACAGGCGATACTTAAACGGATCCGTCGCATTCGGGAAATCCACCCGGACGGGAAACGCGCTCAGGGAACTGATTTGTTCTTTATCCAAATCCAGCAGCTTGCCCACTTTCCCCGCATCCTCCGGCGACAGACGGTGATTTCCGTTCAAGGCCGCGGCTACGAACGTCGGATTCTTCCCGACCGTCTTGGCGACTTCTGCGATCGTGACCTTCTTGTTCAACCGTTGTGCCTTGATCGCCTTGCGTACTGCTGCTTTTTCCATGGTGATCTCCCTTTAGTGATTCGCCCGTGACTACACTCCCGCACCACGCTTCATTACGATCCTGCTACCACCGACACCACCGGTTGAGCCACCGGGGCCGGCGTCGCTTCACTCACGCGATAGGGACTCACCATCCAATAGAGCCCCCCGACAAACAACCCGCCGCCCACCAGGTTCCCTAGCACGACAAACAGCTGGTTGTACCAAAAGGCCCCCCAAGTCACCGCCGCGTCATGCGGAAGAAACAACGCCATGCCCAACAACGATTGATTGGCGATGCTATGCTCGAACCCGGTTCCGATGAAGGCGAACAGGCACCAGAAGATCAAGAGAATCTTCGCCGTATCGTTATTCGTTCGCCCCGTCATCCAGACCGCCAGACAGATCAGCCAATTGCAGAGAATGCCCCGCACGAACAGCTCCCAGGCGGGCAACGACATTTTCACCGAGGCCACGTGCTCGATCAGTTCCGTCGTCGGTCCTTTGGCGAACACGCCCGATTGGACAATGAGCCAGGCCAACCCCAGCGAGCCAGCCAGATTGCCGAGCCAGGACCAGGCATTGAGTTGCATGACTTGCGCCCAGGTGAGACTTCTTGAGAGGCCGCCGATGGTGCCGACGAGATTATTCCCGGTGAACAACTCCGACCCTGCAAAGATCACGAGCGTCAACGCAATCCCGAACGACACTCCCATCACGAGTTTGACCACCGGAGATCCGGCCGCCGCCAACGGTCCTCCTACGCTGAAGATCAACGCGATGCCAAACCCGAGATAGATCCCGGCTAAGGCCGAGAGGATGAGATATCCACCTGGTGACCGTTCGAAATACGACCACTTCTTTGCTGCCACCCCTGCGATCCGCTCGTGATCCGCTGTATGCATGAGGGTCTCCTTTCGGTGGTCGCTGTGTCCGCGCAACTCTAAAAAAAAAGACGCCCTCATCCCGTAATCGGGAAGAGGACGTCATTGTCCTGCGTGGCAAGGTTCGTACGACCTCGCCTGGTGCTGTCTGTCGACGTCAGTGTCGACGGCAATAAAAAAGGCGCCCGCCACTCTTGAAAGAATGACGGACGCCTTTGTCCGTGTACCGTATGTAGGGCTGGGATCACATCAGGCGTCGTTGCCTGTTCTCACCCAACCCTTGCATGTATACCATCGCCCCGTGGACTCGTCAAGCCCTCTCAACGAGAAAACTCTGGCTACACGTCATAATA
>JACOEF010000354.1 GCA_024998705.1 Nitrospira sp. | reverse complement strand
GGCCGAAGTCGATTTTCTTCAGCAGGTGGCTACGCAGATCGGCTTCGCCATCGCTCACGTCAATGCCTATGAAGAAATCAACCGTTTGAAACAACAGCTGGCGCGAGAAAATGTGTATTTGGAGGAGGAGCTCAAAGCCAGTCAGGACTTCGGCATCGTCGTCGGGAGAAGTCAGACATTCGAGCATGTGCTGACACTCGCACGGCAGGCGGCTCCGACGAACACGACGGTGATGGTGACGGGGGAGACCGGAACGGGCAAGGAGGTCCTGGCGCGCGCCATCCATGAGCAAAGTTTGCGGCGCGATCGTGCCTTTGTGCGATTGAATTGTGCGGCGCTCCCTTCAGGATTGATCGAAAGTGAGTTGTTCGGCCACGAGCGTGGCGCGTTTACGGGCGCCGAACAGCAGCGGATCGGCCGATTTGAGCTCGCCGATGGCGGCACCTTGTTTTTGGATGAAATCGGCGAGATGCCGCTGGAGGCGCAGGCGAAGCTGTTGCGGGTCCTCCAGGACGGTTTGGTCGATCGAGTCGGCGGCTCGACGGCCATCCCGGTGGATGTCCGGGTGATTGCCGCCACGAACGCGGATTTGAGCCGGGCGATCCAGCAGGGACGTTTCCGCAGCGATTTGTACTACCGTTTGAATGTCTTTCCCATCCATATGCCTCCACTCAGAGAGCGCCCGGAGGACATTCCCATCCTCGCCCGGTATTTCCTGCGGGTTCATTCCCAGCGGCTGAAGCGACAGTGTGAAGACTTCGATGGACCGTCGTTGGAGCGCTTGGTGCATTATGCCTGGCCGGGAAATGTGCGGGAGCTGGAGAATATCGTGGAGCGCGGTCTGATTCTGTGTCGCGATCGCCTGTTGCATATCGATCCGGCGATGGTGAATGTGCATGTCCCCACCGAATCCACTCCTCGGCGAACGTTGCATGACGAGGAACGACACCATATTCTTCAAACGCTCACGCTGCTCGATTGGCGAATCGAAGGGCCTGGCGGAGCGGCCGACCAGTTGGGATTGGCTCCGAGCACGCTCCGCAGCCGGATGCTGAAATTGGCTATTCGACGTCCCTCCCGTACGTAACGTATTCCTCCCTATTCGCCCTTTTCTGTGATCAGATGAATGGCTCGGCCCACGATTTATCGTGGTGGAATCGCTGCTTCCCACCACGTGTTTTCGTGGCTGTTGCATGGCCTCAGCGACCTTCATGAGTTCTTCATCTTCCGCGTTCGCTTTTTCAATGACATAGATATTTCGGCGTGAACGGCCTTCGTGGCATGCGAGGTGCACAGGAGGTCGTCATGATTTTTTATTTTCTCGATCTTCTCACGGATGTTCGTAGTTCTTCGCGCAGAGAGATGTGAAACGCTGCGCCGCCGCACGACCGGCCGCACGTGCGTCGGAAGAACCATCGGCCTGGAAGGAGGGTTCATTTGCATTGGCCTGTTCCGGTCACTGGCGAAGTGTTGTGTGGACGCCATGAATGGTGGCGTCGGTAAGGTGTCCTGTCTTCTTATGAGGAGGTATTCATGATGCAGTTATCCCGCAGGCAGTTCTTGAAGGTCTCGGCGGGGACGGTCGCAGTGGCTGCCATTGCCGACAAGGCCTTGGCATTGACCGCGTTGCAACCGGTCGTCGAGGTCGACAATCCCCTGGGTGAGTATCCGGATCGGTCGTGGGAGCGTGTCTATCACGATCAATATCGGTATGACTCATCCTTCACCTGGTGCTGCTCACCGAACGACACGCACGCCTGTCGTATTCGGGCGTTCGTTCGAAACGGTGTCGTCATGCGCGTGGAGCAGAACTACGATCACCAAACGTATGAAGATCTGTACGGCAACCGCGGCACGTTCGCGCACAATCCGCGCATGTGCTTGAAGGGATTCACCTTTCATCGTCGCGTGTACGGTCCCTATCGTTTGAAGGGCCCGTTGATGCGGAAGGGCTGGAAGCAGTGGATGGACGACGGTTCCCCCGAACTGACGTCTGATGTGAAGCGGAAATATAAGTTCAGCAGCCGGTTCCTGGATGACATGCTTCGCGTGTCCTGGGACACGGCCTTTACCTATGTGGCCAAGGGATTGATCGTCATCGGCACTCGGTACAGCGGTGAAGCCGGCGCCCGTCGTTTGCGCGAGCAGGGTTATGCGCCGGAAATGATCGAAATGATGAAGGGCGCGGGCGTGCGCTGCTTCAAACACCGCGCCGGAATGCCGATCCTCGGCATGATGGGAAAACATGCCAATACCCGGTTTAATAATTGCGTGTTGCCCTTATTGGATAGCTGGATCCGCAAGGTGAGTCCGGACCAGGCGCAGGGCGGCCGCTACTGGAACAACTACACGTGGCACGGCGATCAAGACCCGTCTCAGCCCTGGTGGAACGGGACGCAGAACTGCGACGTCGATCTTTCCGACATGCGCTTTACAAAGTTGAATACGAGCTGGGGAAAGAACTTCGTCGAGAACAAGATGCCGGAAGCGCATTGGAAATTGGAGAGCATGGAGCGGGGAGCTCGCCTCGTCGTCATCACTCCTGAGTATAACCCCACCGCGAGCCGCGCGGACTATTGGATTCCAGTGCGTCCCGAGACGGATGGCGCGTTGTTCCTCGGCGCCTCAAAAATCATTCTCGATGAAAACTACCAAGACATCGATTTTATTAAGGGCTTTACGGACATGCCGTTGCTCGTACGGACGGATACCCTCCAGTATTTGGATCCGCACGAGGTGTTGAAAGACTATCAGATCCCGGATTTCACCAAGTCATACTCCGGGCGCGCGCAGGGATTAACCCAAGAGCAGGTCCAGCGCCTCGGCGGCATGATGGTCTGGGACCTGGCGAAGGGGAAGGCTGTGCCGCTCCATCGTGAGCAGGTCGGGGTTCATCTGGCACAGAGCGGCATCGACCCGGCCTTAACGGGCACCTATCGGATCAAGTTGCTCAACGGTCGTGAAGTCGACGGCATGCCCATCTATCAACTGTATACGATTCACCTCCAGGACTATGACCTGGATACCGTGCATCAGGTGAATCGTTCACCGAAGGACCTGATTGTTCGCTGGGCGCGGGACTGCGGCACCGTCAAGCCAGCGGCCATTCACAACGGTGAGGGCGTGTGCCACTATTTCCATATGACCTCGATGGGCCGAGCGGCGGCATTGGTGATGATGCTGACGGGCAATATCGGAAAGTTCGGCACGGGTTGTCATACCTGGTCCGGTAACTACAAGGTCGGCATCTGGCAGGCGGCGCCCTGGTCCGGCGCAGGGGCGAGTGTCTACTTGGGCGAAGATCCCTGGAATTTGAATCTCAGGGACGATGTCCACGGCAAGGAAATCAAGTATCGCAAATAGTATTACGGTGAAGAGCCGGGATATTGGAACCACGGCGACAATGCCTTGATCGTCAATACCCCGAAGTACGGACGCAATGTGTTCACCGGCAAGACCCACATGCCAAGCCCCAGCAAGGTTCGGTGGGTGGTGAACGTGAATATTCTGAATAACGCCAAGCATCACTATGACATGGTGAAAAACGTCGATCCTAACATCGAGATGCTGATCACGCAGGACATCGAGATGACCTCGGACGTCAACCATGCCGACGTGGCGTTCGCCGTGAATTCCTGGATGGAGTTTACCTATCCGGAAATGACGGCCACCGTGTCGAATCCATGGGTGCAGATCTGGAAGGGCGGTATCCGCCCGCTGTACGACACCAGGAACGATCTCG
>JACOEF010000211.1 GCA_024998705.1 Nitrospira sp. | reverse complement strand
CCGCCCTGGTTATAGAACCGGACCACATCCTCCAGCGTTGCAAACCGTCCATCGTGCATGTACGGCGCCGTGCGCGCGATCTCACGTAAAGTCGGTGTTTTAAACGCCCCGATATCCTCGGCATTCTTCGTCACCATGTAGCGACCCAAATCCACCGTGTTCGTATCCCATCCAATGCCGAGGTTGTGGAACTTCTCGTCAGAAAAATTGAACCCGGAGTGGCAGCGTGTGCAGCGGGCTTTCCCTCGAAACAATTCCAGCCCTCGCTTCGCAGACTCGGTCAGGGCCTGCTCGTCTCCACCCATATCAAACCGGTCCACCGGGCTGTTGCCCGACAGCAACGTCCGCTGAAAACTGGCGATCGCGCGGCCCACATCGCCGACGGTCACTTCTCGGCCGAACACCTCCTGAAAGTGCGCCCGATAGCCCTCAATACTCTTGATCTTGTCCACTAATTCATTGTGGTCGAGAAACCCGTGCTCGACCGGGTTGACGAACGGACCGACCGATTGATCCTCCAACGTGTCGGCTCGTCCATCCCAGAATTGCGCTTTGCTATACACCCGGTTCACCGCCGTCGGTGCGCTTCGTCCACCCTGCAACTTGTAAATGCCCGTCGAGACCGGCTGTCCGTCGGTAAACGCCAGACCCGGCATGTGGCAGTTGGCACAGGCGATCGTGCCGTTCTTCGAAAGCCGCTTGTCGAAAAAGAGCCAGCGCCCCAATTCGATCTTCCGTGCCGTCTGCGGGTTATCGGCAGGGATATAGCTGCCAAGATCTTCAAGCCCAAGAGGAATGGCCTGCGCCACCGGTTCCGTACCCGACTGGGGAACACTCGAACCACCCATGACTCCGGTGACCGTCAACATGACCATGGCTCCCGCTATGACACCGATACCCGCGACGCTCGCCCACCCGATTCTCCAGACCTTCATGGAATCCTCCTGTCTGATCTCAAGCTGTACACTTCGCCGGGCCGACCTTCGATTCTCCAGACCCTTTGGCCTTACCGGAACTGAAGCGTTGTGCCCGGCCCCATCTGCCGCTCCACGTATTGGCGCACCTGCTCGTCCCTGATCGCCACCTGAGCAGGGTCCGCCATGCCGTCATTCATACGCTCCTGAATTACATCGGATCGGTCGACCAGCCTCTGATCGGGTACCGGCTTGGCCGGCGTCGCACACCCCTGTATCAATCCTGATGCTGCCGCGATCATGACGACCATTCCAACGCATCGCATAGGAACCTCCTTTCGTGGCTGTTGTGTCTGCTGTGCCCCCGTGTCATGTACGATATCGATTGCCGATGAATCAGTCCAATTGATAGTCTATGACCATATGATTAACTACTCTTATCGATGAAGGAGGGACGCCGTGACCCTGACGGAACTGCAGTACATCGTGGCAGTCTCGCGCGAACATCATTTCGGGCGGGCGGCGGACCGGATGTTCGTCACCCAGCCCGCACTCAGCCTGGCGATCAAAAAGCTGGAGGATGAATTGGGGGTGCCCATCTTCGAGCGACGAAAAAATCACGTCGAGCTCACTCCGCTGGGGGAGCAGATCGTCCATCAGGCGCAACGTGTGCTGGAGGAAGCGGAGCAGATCAAACTGCTCGCCGCGCGGGGAAAGAATCAGCTCGTCGGGGCGTTACGATTCGGGGTGATCGCCACGGTGGGGCCGTATCTCTTGCCGGACCTCATCCCGCTGCTGCACAAACGTGCACCGGGCATGCCACTCGAAATCGAAGAGAATCTCACGGTCAACCTCACCGCTATGCTGAAAAGCGGCAGATTGGACGTAATCATGATTGCGCTGCCGTTCGAAGAAGCGGGCATTCTCACCCATACCCTCTACGATGAACCCTTCAAGGCCGTCGTGCCGGCCGACCATCGGCTGGCCAAACGATCGAAAATCGATTCGGCGCTCCTAAGCACGGAGCGCGTGCTCTTACCGCACGCAGGACATTGATTCCGCCAGCAAGTCCTGGAGAACTGCCCGGAACTCAGCCGGTCGGACACGGAAAGTTTGCAGGGGAACTCGCTGGAGACGATCCGCCAGATGGTGGCCTCCGGGCTGGGCATCACCGTCATGCCCTGCAGCGCCGTCACGGCCAAACATCACAACAAACGACTGACTGTCCTGGAGTTCATGAAGCCGGTGCCGGAACGAAGAATTGCGTTGGCCTGGAGGAAAGGGTTTACCAGACCGGCGGTGATTCCCGTGATTCAGGATGCGGTCCGCGCGCTGAAAATCCCAGGACTTTCCATGCTGCCGTCCTGAGCCGAATCTCACGAGGGAACGGGCGTCACACCGCGTTGCCGTCGAGCGACCAGCGCGCGCAACGCGGCCTGCATCTCCGGTTGTGGCAGAGAGACACGCCCGCCATGACCGGCCAAGACCCATTCGAACGAATACTCCGTCAGTTGCTCGATGGAACGGTGTAACGCTGCTGCATTCCACACCAACTGCCGCGGCGAGGCGAGCACCCGAGCCTCCGGATCCCACCACAGGTGATCGCCGGTAAACAGAAACCGGTCCCGATACAGCAGACAGAGACTGCCCGCCGTATGGCCTGGTACGGGAATAATGCGGAAATCGTTCCCGTACAAGCGGGGTGCGGCCTCTTCGATAATCACCTCCGCATCGGGCATGGCATGGACATCCGCACGGTGGATAATTCGTTCTGCCCCGAACCTCCGCGCATACCTGGCGGCGTCCGCCACATCGTCTTCATGGGTGAGAAAAATATGGGCAATGCCTCCCAGCCGGTCGAAGGCATCAACAAGCGGTTTGAGATACCGCGGCGAATCGATCAGCCAATTGCCGTCCGGATGCTGCACGAAGAAACTGTTCGTCCCGAACGACTGTTCCGCATTGAAACCGCAGTAGTAGACGTTCCCTTCAATCGGGAGCGGGAAGTCGGCTTTCGCGGCATTCAGAAGGGTGTGGTTCGAATGCTCGACTCCGATCGAGCCGGTCGGGCAGGCGAGCAACGCGCGATAGGCCTGCCTGGTTTCCAATTCGGTGGCCGGCTGATGGGTCACTGCAGAATATTCGCCGACCTCTGCGAAGCTCACCGGCGCCAGTTGACGGCAGGCATCACAATCGATGCAGGTGGAATCGACGTAGAAATTCCCGGCTCGATTCGCATCCAGTCGCTTCCGCGGGTCAGCCATTTCGAGCTCGCTTCCTCGCAGTCGCCACCACCGGTAGGGGCGGACGCGCCACCTTCGCACGATCCGCCGCGCGCCAGAGATACCAGGCGGCCGCCGTGCGATAGGGCCTCCAGCGTTCCCCATACCGCATCAATTCTTTCGGTGTCGGCATCGCGTCTCGTTGGTACGCGATCCGGAATCCATTCCGCACACCGAAGTCATCCACCGGCAGGACATCGGGTCGGCCAAGCTGAAAGATCAGCAGCATCTCCACGGTCCATCGGCCGACACCCCGCACCGCGATCAACCGTTCAACAATGGCGTCATCATCGAGCCGCTGGATCACCGCTGTGGTCGGCACGGTTCCATCCATCGCCTTGGCCGCCAAATCATGCAGCGCTGCAATTTTGGCGCGAGAAAACCCGGTGCCGCGAATAATCTCCGGCGCCACCGCCAGCAGGTCGGCCGGACGGGGAAACCGCCGACCAGGGAACAGCGCGATGAACCGTTTGAGAATACTCTCCGCCGCCTTGTCATGCAGTTGCTGATAGGCAATGGCGCGGGCCAGCGACTCAAACGGGGAGCGCTTCACTCGAGGCAGCAACGCATAGGGCCCGACTTCGCCGATCACACGCTTCATCACCGGATCGATCCTACACAGATGGGTCATTTCCGGTGACTGCCTGCTCATCCACCCCTCCGTGCGACGCCGCCGGACATCCTGCACATCCGGCTAGGCTGCTATTGCGGCGCGATCGCGTCGGCTTCGATCTCGACCAACATATCCGGGTCGATGAGCCGCTTCACTTCCACCATCGTCGTCGCAGGTCTGATATTGCCGAACACTTCTCCATGCGCCCGGCCGACTTCCTGCTACTGATCGATGTTGGCCATATAGATTCTGGTCCGCACCACATCGGCCAGCGAGACCCCGGCTTGCTGCAACGCCGCTTCGATCGTCTTAACCGTCTGGATAGTCTGCGCATAGGGATCGCCCTTGCCGACCAAGCCGGATGGCGTCATCGCCGTGGAACCCGATACCTGCACATGCGCACCGACACGCACGGCGCGCGAATAGCCGATCTTGGCTT
>JACOEF010000964.1 GCA_024998705.1 Nitrospira sp. | reverse complement strand
GCCTCCTTCCATCTTTTCAAAGGTTTCCCATTCATGCGTGAAGACATCGTGATCATCGGGGGTGGTCTGGCCGGCACAGAAGCCGCCTGGCAAGCAGCGAATCGTGGTGCCAAGGTGACGCTCTACGAAATGCGCCCCAAAGAAATGACCAAAGCACATAAGACCGGTGACCTCGCAGAGCTCGTGTGTTCGAACTCCCTCGGATCCGTTGATCCGCTGAATGCCCCCGGCATTTTGAAAACGGAAATGCGTCGCCTGAACTCGCTGGTAATTCGTGCCGCTGAGGAGGCGCGTGTGCCGGCCGGCTCGGCGTTAGCAGTGGATCGGGAACAGTTCGCCCGGGCAATCACGCAGGCGCTGGAGGGGCATCCGAATATCCGGATCATGCGTGAGGAAGTCACGGAGATTCCGCAGGACGCCGTCTGCATCATTGCGACAGGCCCGCTCACGTCGGAAAAGTTATCGAAAGCCATCAGCGAATTGACCCACGAGCGGCATCTCTATTTCTTCG
>JACOEF010000132.1 GCA_024998705.1 Nitrospira sp. | reverse complement strand
GGGTGCGCCGGATTCATCGGCAGCGGCACATTAAACAGCACCCGCGCACCCAGACGCGACGTTTCATAGGCTTGGATGTCGTGCATGACCGGGTCCATGTTGACGACCGTGACCGATTGATCGTCCCGCACGACGGTGGTGAACGGTTCGAACAGGCAGTCTTTCGCGTCGATTTGCGGCACGCTCCCTTCGTGAAAGGGTTTGCCCTTGTCGATCCCTTCCAGATAGACCACGACGTCGCGAAACTCGCCCGCAGGCCCGACCTGAAACGGCTGCAGGATGCGCCACCCTTGCCCGTCCGAAATGCGCCCGCAGTAAAATTGGTCCGGCAAGGTGGTGAGGTTGTAGCCTTTCGGCTTGGGAACCGTTCCCTCCAACATGACCGTCCCTGTGAGGGTACCGCCTTCCGTCACTGTCATTGCCTCGTAGGCCCGAGCGGGGCAATCGACCCCAGCCAGCACAGCAAACAGTACCGCCACTAAATATCGCATGACATATCCTTTTTTGCTGAAGGTAGACATCAGGTTCGCCACCCGGCGCCCTGCGAGCAATGCGCGTGTTTCTGTCAATAAACCGAACCCACAATGCGCTGAATGGTATTCGTGGTCAAGTCCCTGATCAGAATGCGCGCCTCATCGACGAGACTAACGGTGTACCGCCATGTGCCTTCACTGGTCTCACAGCAGCACGCAGCAGAAGTCCTATCGATTTTATTCGCTAGACGGGATACCGTCGTAGAATCGGAAAGGCGGCCCGCGCATGCATCCATCGAACGGCGCAACCATTGATGAACAAACGATCGTACACCGCCGTCAAAAACTCATGCCCCCTCCCGGGAGAAACCAATCGACCGTCCCACCCTCTGACTCCCTGATGAAGCATCGCACTCAATCCGGCATCACTACTCAAGACCGCCCGGCTGGCAGGATCGATCCAGATGAGCGCGGTCGCACCGCGCAGGTATTACACCACCACGACGCTTGTATCTTTCACCGTAGGCTTCACGCTCCTTGTTCCTCTCCGTTCACCTCTTTGACCAGACCATTGCCGCCCCCGCCACGTATGCCTCCGGTCAAATCATCGCTCCTGCCGTAAGTCCATTCGATCGAGTGCCCCCACGTCGGCCTGTGCGCGCTTAGAGATGCGACTGTAACGGACGGCCTGTCTGCTGACGACAGCGCGCCACGCCTTCGCGCGCCTTGAGACTGTTCGGATCACGAGTCAGCACCGTTTGCCAATGAGACAAGGCCTCCTCCGGTTGCTCCAACCGCTCCAATAACGTCGCTAATTCGCACCGCGCCTCGACATCGGTCGGGCACACGGTCAGCGCATCTTGCAGGCGCCCGATTTGCCCAAGCCATTCCTCGCTCGAGACGGAATGCAAGGAGGCTTGTGGTTTTGCGGAACGTGCAACGTGTGCCGGCATGCGCAGACTCCTGTACGGCTGTATAGTCGACTTCCCGCTCTGTCAGGCACGTTCCATCGGCGAGTCACAACAGGATCTGCCCCTCGGCGATCCATTCCGCATTCCACCTGCGCCTCCCGGCGGCAGGGTTCTGTGAGCGGATTACACGCCCTCAGGAAAGCGGGTCCTGGAAAAGCACAATGAGGGCCATCACGATGACCGAGAGGACAGAAACTGTAAGCGCTGTGTCTGAAACCCCGGCGGCGACGAACCCTACGAGACCCCCGCCGGCCAGAATCTTCTCGAACAGAGGAACTTTGTCGGGACTTCCGTTCGACACCACTCTCTCCCTCTCTCGACGGCCATCGATCCCGACAACATCAGCCACATCACCTGCCTTGCGAACGCTTGCGCTCCTCACGTCGCAGGAGCACATAATCGATTCACTCACCACGTTTACTTGCCATGCTGTCTCGACAGACTCAACAATGCTCATGGGCTTTTGCATGAGACATGCCGAGAACCAACACCGCTACTTAGGGCGTTATTCCATAAGAAATTGGTGACTTATACTCTCTACGCTGAACGGCCCTACCTCGGATCGACGTATGCACCATCTCGGCGTGCAAGAATTGCAGGTATTGGCAGGATACTCGGGATACCGTGGAAGAGGAGCTGCACTTCTTGCAGAGTGAGGAACAGATGCGGGGTGCGCACGGCAACCACGCCTTCACCCGGCAGAGAGACCACCACCGCGAGAGTCTGAAAACCCCGAGGGGCAGACGAGTAGGGGCACACGGTCATGTGAGAGCGGAGGCGAGGGTTAGCCGCGGATACCGTATTCTTTAATCTTGTACTGCAACGCGCGAAGACTGATGCCAAGAAGTTTCGCCGCTTTTTCGCGATGATTCGTGACTTCAGCCAAGGTTCGTTGAATGACATCCCGTTCGATCTGCTCCAATGACATCCCCAGGGTCACGAGCATTGTACGGGCATCCTCCTTACTGGCCTGGATCTCTTCGGGAAGATGTTCGGATTGAATGGTTGTATCCTTTACGGTCACCACTAGCCGCTCCATGAGATTCCGGAGCTGGCGAATATTCCCGGGCCACGCATAGAGACGAAGCGACCGCATCGCATCGCGAGACACCTCCTTTGGTTCACGGCGATGTTGGGCAGAGAACGCGGTCAAAAACTGAATCACGAGCAGCGGGATATCCTCGGAACGCTCACGCAACGGCGGCAGGTGGATCGGAACGACATTGAGTCGATAGTAGAGATCCTCTCGAAAATCGCCCTGCTTGACGGCCTCCTCCAGATTGCGATTCGTGGCGGCAATGATCCGGGCATCGACGCTAATCACCTTCGTTCCACCCAGGCGCCTGAATTCCTTCGTCTCCAACACGCGCAGAAAATCCACCTGTGATTTCAGCGACAGCTCGCCCACCTCATCCAGCAGCAGCGTACCTTCATGTGCGAGCTCGAATCGCCCCAACTTCGTCGTCATCGCTCCGGTAAACGCGCCCTTGTCGTAGCCGAACAGTTCGCTTTCAAACAGATTCTCCGGCAATGCCCCGCAGTTCAGCGTGATGAACGGTCCGTTCGCGCGGGCACTCCGATGATGGATGGCCCGGGCGACCAGCTCCTTCCCCGTGCCGCTTTCTCCCGTCAACAATACTGTGACGTCGCTCTCGGCCACCATCTCAACCAGGTCATAGACACGCCGCAGCGGCTCGCTCTCACCCACCATTTGATCGAAGCGGGTGCGCGTTTCAAGGTGGTTCCTGAGCTGCCTGTTCTCGCTCGCCAGCGCATGACGCTCAAGCGCCTTCTCCACCACGCAGGGGAACCGCTCACGATCGATCGGTTTGGTGAGGTAATCGTATGCGCCGCAGCGCATCGCTTCCACTGCCGTATCGATCGATCCATACGCCGTCATCACCACAACTTCCGTATCCGGCCACTTTCCCTTCAGGCGTCGAAGGAACTCCATGCCGCCAATCCCCGGCATCTTCAGATCGGTCATCACCAAATCCGCGGCGGCGGCCTCCAACTGCTCCAGGGCTTCTTCCCCCGTCCCGGCTCCGCGCACACGGTGACCTTTCTTTTCAAGCAACGTCACCAACGCGCCGCGGATATTGACCTCATCGTCTACGACCAGGATGTCGGCGCCTGGCGTCATGATGTCACCACAACGCGCTGCTGTTCATCGACCGCAACAGGAAATTGCAGCACCACCGTAGTCCCGCTCCCCGGCACGCTCGACACCTGAATGGTCCCGTCGTGATCCTGCATGATCCGGTAGGCGATGGCGAGACCGAGCCCGGTTCCGCTGGACTTGGTCGTGTAGAACGGCTCGAAAAGGCGCGGCAGGTCGTCCGGCTCAATACCGATGCCCGTGTCGCTCACTTCAATCGCCACCCAGCGCTTCCCCTCCCCTGTGCGAGGTTCCGCCGTGATACGGCATCTCCCGCCGTTGGGCATGGCATGAAAGGCGTTGACGACGATATTGACCAATACCTGGCTGATCTGTGTCTCGTCGCCCAACACCGGAGGAATATCCAGGCCCACGTGTTGCTCCAAATCGATCCGGCGCTCATCCGCTTCGAACTGCATCGGCGCCATGATGTGTGCCATCAGGGCAGGCAAATCCACCGCGTGGAGCCCTATGACACCGGGCCGCGCGAATTTCATGAAATTATCGAGAATCACCGACAGACGCCGGCACTCGGCATTCAACACTTGAAGATAATGCGCGGCATGTTTCGCCGCCCCCCCTTGCTCCGTGAATTCTTCTTCGAGGAGATGCAGATTCAAATCGATGGCACTCAGCGGATTGCGCAACTCATGCGCCACCCCGGCAGACAACGTATGCAACGCCGCCAGCTTTTCGGCCACCCGAACTCTCCGTTCAAGAGCCAACCATTCCGTCACATCCTGCGCCTGGAGGATCACGCCGGCCGATTGCCCCTCATCACCGGTCAATTCGGCCGTGCTGACGCGGATGGTATGCGGTGTACGATCACGATGTTCATAGGGCAGATCCCGCTGGCTCATGTAGACATGCGACCGCAACGCCGCATCGAGCGCCCCGCGAATAGGATTTCCCTCCGTAAACACCGATTCGTACGAATAGCCCAGCATGTCGATCGACGCGCGTTTCAAGACCGACTCCGCCGAGGGATTAATGGCCGTAATAATGCCCCGACGATTCAGCGTCAGCACGCCGGTCGGAATGCTCTGGAGAATGTGGCGCGCCAGCCCTTTCACTTCTTCGAGGGTTCGAATGGTGCTGTCATAGTGCAGAAACGTGATGACCGCGGTGATCCCGATCGCGCTTACCAAAAAGACAATGAGGGCGACCAGCATCAAATCGCGACGCGACTGCCACAGCGCTGGAAACAGATCCGTTGGAACCGTCTTGCCTTGAGTGACGCCCTGCAGGAGGAGTTTCTCCTGCTCCAGACTGAAGAGCAGAATAACCGCCACGACCAAGGCCAACATCAGCAAGACTGCTGCGATCAACCGATATGGAACTCTCCGGAGGAAGGCGGCTTCGGGAATTGGCCTAAACATACCTCTGTCCTACAGGAAGATTCGAGCAGGCTTGCATGCTACCACGCAGGACTGAGGCTGTATAGCCGAACGCTCCGTCCGTGTGCCGGGCAGACTCAACGCCCGGCGACACTCACCCCAGCATGACGCGGCGATCGACATATTCTCCGATGGAAGGGTCGTTGGTGACGAAGATCACCGACCACGTTTCCTCCTTTGAACAGAGTCGCCGCAGCAGAATCTGCCTCAGATCCGGTTCCATGTTATGTAACGTCCCGTCGAAGATGAGCAATTGCGGCCGCGTCACGATCGCACGGGCAACCAGGATGCGAAGAATCTGACTCTTCGTGAAGAGCTTTCCTCCAGCCAGCGCCGGGGTTTCCAGGCCGCGCGACCATCTATCGGCATCGTCTTCCAACCCCGTAAACCTCAGCGCCCAGCGAAGGTCTTCGAAGTGGACCGACGGCCGTCCGAGTGAGATATTTTCCTCCAGCGTCCCTCCGAACAATGTCAGATGCGAATCGAGAACCAGCGCACGAGCGGCATTGATATCCTCCATGGTCATCTCGCGGAGGTCCACATCGTTGAATCGAATCACCCCGGCGGTCGGGCGAGACAGCCCGGCCAGCAAGAGGGCGAGGGTGGATTTCCCCGTGCTGGTCGAGGAAATGACCGCCACCTTTTCCCCGGGAACCACCTCCAAATTGAACCCCTCGATGACCGGCGGGGAGTTGGGATAGGCAAACGCGGCATTCTTACACGTCACACGAAGACCGTGGGTCACGGGATCGGCAATACGCGCGAACGACGCCGCTTCTGTGACATCGTCTTTGGGAAGGGAGAAAACCCGTGTCAGCTCATCGAAGGACGTCAGGATATAGGTGACGGCGTACATTCGACGCGTCACCGTATCGAGATTGAGCAGGAGTGTGCCGACGATGACTTCGGCGGCCACAAACTGCCCGAGCGTGATTTGCCCAATCGACAGCAGCCACCCGCCCATGCCGATCATGCTGCTATGGCACACCGCCTCCCAGATCACCGTGCTGACATACTGACGCCAGGTCAACACGCCGGAGCGGGCTCGTCTCGCCGACAAGTACGAATCCAGCAACCGATCGGTTTTACTGAGCAACAAGGGCGCGCTCTGGGTGGCTTTGAAATGCAGGCGGTTTTGCGCGATATCCTGCATCCAGGTCATGAGATCGTAATGGAGTTGCGAGACCGTCTGCGTCGCTTGAACGCCTCCCCGCGCGGAGGTGAATTGCACCAGCACAAAGCCGCCGATCAGAAACGCGTTGTAGACGACGAAGTTCGGATGATAGACGACGAGGATGAGCATCCAGGTCGCATCGGAAATCACCACATTGATCAGGTCGACCAGCACGACCACCACCGCGCGCGGCAATAGTTCCGCTTCTCCGAAGTAGTTCGCGTAGCTGGGCACGAACACCTCTTCCCGCACCCGAGGCAGGTGTTCCGTCATGGCGATCGCGATACGGGTATAGAGCCGCTGAAAAAGTATTTCCGTCGCGCTCGTCTGAAAGACCCGGAAGAACCCGATGAAAAGCAGCCCGATCAGAATGATCAGTGCGAGGGTCACAATCATGACCGGCTGGATCGAAAAGGCGAAGCTATTGACGAGTTCCTGAACGGTCAGAGGAACAACCAACGAAAAGAGAGCGATGGCCAAGGCGTAGGAGATGATGAGCGTGAGAATGCGCTGTTCGAGGCCGATCACAAACGCAAGCCGAGACACCTCTGCCCACAGGGTGCTGCGAACCGGCTTCAGCTCTAGATAGCGGCCAGGCATGAGAGGCTCCTGATCACGCGCAGGCACTTCTCGCAGCCTATGCGTTCGTCGCGAAGCGAGATAACCATCCGCACTCAGAGGACGGGCGCCACACAGAGACAGGTGTGTCGATGTGGCGTCACATGCCCTCCCTCATTCATGGCCAGAAATAACTGAGCTAGCGCGCACACGCGTCTCAGCCTCCCGCAGGAGCGACCAGGTCTGCTGCCATCGCATTCGCTCCAGGCACGTTTCACACAGGAGCAGTTTGCTCCATTGATCGAAAATGAGGCGAGCGTTGGTTCGAGCACATTGCTCGCAAGGATGATCCGTCTGTTCCATAGGTCCAGGTTCCTCTCCAGATGCATGCATGTTGAGGGACACGGTTGCCTTGCCGCTTTATTAACGCAACTCTAGAGCAACTCTCGTGCCTTTCCGCCCAGGCCATACAATGTATTGGATCTATAAGAGGTTGACCCTACAAAACGACTCGTCGGCATCGCCGCCAGGCGTGCCCAGCGAGCACTCCGGAGATGGCTCTGCAAAAATTGCATGCCGTGTTATCGCAGGACGGTCCTCTCGCGCGTGAAAAACGTGACTTCAGAGCCAGCACGTTCCAAGCCAGGAGAGTCCTGTGAGCACGTCAGGCCCTGTGTGAGTGGAAGTCGTCGCGAGCGAGCGGCCTACCGGGATTACTTAGGTGCGACTCCCAGCAGGCACCAGAGACGGCGCATGCCTGATTTTTGATCGGTCACCGCTTGGCCGGAGAAGAAACTTTGTTGCCATGCGACGATGTCATCGGTGGGATGGGGTGTTGCCGTCCAATAGATGCCGGACCGAATATTGCGAAACGGATGCCCCGGCGGAAATGAGGGATCCTGCTGATCCAGATCAACCAACGTCTTGATTTCGTCGATGCTAGGGGCGCGCCATCCCTGTCGGCCACCGACCGTTTTGGTGGCGCAACGAGCGATCGAGCGATCCCACACATCGAAGATATAATCCGGTTCCCGCTCCCAGGTCAGCCCGCTCACCAAATCCTTCACCGCCTGGCCGTCCAGCTCCAGAACAAACCGTGATGCACCCTCTTCGGCGTGGACAAGCGCCGGCGTGAAACCGACACAGAGCCCGATCAGACAAGCCGCACTTCGAACGAGCATAGGCAAGGTCAGCATAGCCCGGCAGTGTGCCCGATGTGTCGGATCTTTTCAAGGATGGGCGCGGGAGGACAAGCGCAGCTACCAGTCCAGTCGCCGGTATTGTCGATGCAGGAGCATTGCGCCCCAGACCAACGCGAGCACCATCAGCCCCGTCCCAATGCCGTAGGACAGTTTCGCCAGACCATGATCGTACTGTAACCACCCGAGCATCGTGAGGAGATTGTTCCAATCATGCGCATCGACTTCCTTGCCGGTGAATCCGCCCAGCAGCAGGAGATCCATTGCTCGGGCGTCGTTGATATAGGGCGCCACGTCCATGAAGTTCTCGGCCGTCCACCACAGAGCCACCGATCCGCCGAACGGATCGCGGGTCTTAAAAAGAAACGTGCCCAGACACACCAGCGGCATGAGAATTTGTCCGAGGCTGCCGCCGAGGATGGTCATGAAGCGTCCGAAGGGCATGAAGAGCACATGTCCCGCTTCATGGAACGGCAGATTCACCAGATGCAGAAACGATTCGCCCGTGTAGTTTGTCTCGAGCGGCGTGGTGATGAAGCGCCAGCCCCACAGGACGAGCCCGAGCAACACCAGCACCCGCCCGGCGAAATGAAACGGATTGACCGACTCCTCCGTCGTGAAAAGGCAGTCCCCGGCGAATCTCAGCCAGGCTGCGCTCCGAACAGGTGGACGCGGCCCAGCGATTGAGCCAGGCCGTGGCGCTTTGGCGAGTTTCGCAAAAATAATCCCGCAACGAACACACTCAACCCGGCCGCCCTCCTGTGCCCAACCACATTTTTGACAATGCATCGATTACCGCAAAATAAACGGCTCCCAGGAGAACGTCAGCGCAAAAATCACGAGGGCGAACCAACCGACCAGCACACGGGTTCGCCCGAGTTCACGATGAGAATTCCGCACCGGTGGATGGGCCAATCCCATCATACCGGCCAGCCCCACCCACAAGAACCACCCTTTCCACCCCAACCAGCCGAAGACCATGAGAATCGGGACGAGGGCGACTGCCAGACTACGTTGCCGATCTCCCAATAACGCGTAGGCCACATGTCCCCCGTCAAGCTGACCGATGGGAAGCAGGTTGAGCGAGGTGATGAAGAGACCGAACCAGGCGGCAAACCCAATCGGATGAAGTATCACATCCGCGGTGGGAGCGAGCGGGCCGAGCACGACCCACGACGCAACCTGCAACAAGAGCGGCTCACCGAGATGCATGCCATAACTGGTTTGAATCGGTACCACCGTCGAGAGCCGAAGGCCCACCACCAGCGCGATGACCGCCACCACAAACCCGGCAATCGGCCCCGCCACGCCGATATCGAACAGCGCCCGGCGGTCGGTCAGCGGCGCCCGCATACGGATGATGGCGCCGAACGTGCCGACGAAATGCGGCAGTCCCGGCACGAAAAGCGGCAGCGACGTCGGCACGCCATGGATACGCGACAACACATAGTGACCCAGTTCATGCGTGACCAGGATGCCCAGCAGGGTGGCGGCAAATGGAACCCCCCGCCATAACGAACCAGGATCATCGACGAGAAAATTCCATGGGCCGACGAGCGGATTGGTGGTGGTTTGGTAGGCCCCGGCCCAGAGGACGGTAAATACCGTGAGCAGGAACAAGAGTGCAGGAAGCATCCAGACAGAGAACTGCCGGCGTTCGTCCTCCTCCCATTCGTCCTCGTCGGACGAAGAGGGAATCAGTTCGTCGGGAGACCGGCTCGGCTCCGAGTCGTCACGATTCATGCCGGGCCTCCAGGCCTACCAGGTTGGTGAAAAATACTTTCCACATCCCGAGAATGCAGTCCGGGAGGTATCGCAGATACCATCATAACAACCTGCAGGGTGGTCAAACAGGCCGTCCGGCAAGGCCCGCAGCGAGTGAAGAGGCGAATCGCACTCTGAGTCGTACGTTGAGCCGCTGAACGATGCGAGCACGCTGCTGGCGGACTGTTTCAACACCCTGTTAGGAGTAGAACGGATTGTGGAGTACCTCTTCACGCACCGTTGTGGCCGGACCATGACCTGGGAATAGCCTTGTGTCAGGAACCAGCGTCAGTACCTGCTTCCGAACCGATTCCAAATGGGTCTCGTAGAGCCCGGCTGGATTGGAGCGGCCGATGGAACCGGCAAACAGCGTATCACCCACAAAACAGATCGGGGCACCGGCCTGCTCAACAACATAACAGACTCCGCCCGGTGTATGGCCGGGCGTGGGCATGAACCGGATGGTCAACCCGCCGACCGGCAGCGTCTCACCCCGCTGCGGCACATGCAACAGCTCCTGTGACGGACGCCAACTGAGGAGATCAAGATCGTCCGGGCCGAGATAGACCGGCACCGGGTACGTCTTGAGGATCGCCTCCATTCCCTCGGCATGGTCCGAATGGCCGTGCGTCAGACAAATCGCCCGCAAACGAAGCTTCCGCTTGGCGAGCGCCGCCAACATCCCGCTTGCGTTGTAGGCGGTATCGATGACGACAGCTTCGCCGCCATCATGTACGATATACCCCTTCACCTCATACCCGCCGACCGACCCCAACACCGTCTCCACATGCGGTACCGATAGAGGCACTGCCTGAGGAGTCCAACCATCCACCACCTGGGTGAGCGGCTCAGCCATCAGTCCAAGCGCCTGAGCAACCGCGTGAACCTGCTCGCGACTCCGTGGCGATTGCCCCCGCTCCAGCTCCGTCACTTCGGTTTCAGACAAGCCACTCGCACCCGCGACATCGGCCACCGACCGCTGCTGCCCGTTGCGAGCCTTCTTCAAAATATCGCTGAGTTCGTCTTCAAGAGGCATAGGAATCTCCGCCCTCGATTCAACGCTTCCGACTACCACCCCTGAGTCTTCGAGGCAGGCATGGGACGAACCCCGTCTTACACCTCGCCACTCCAGCAGGCAGGTCGTGGTGGCTCTGACTGCGCGCGTCCAACG
>JACOEF010000251.1 GCA_024998705.1 Nitrospira sp. | reverse complement strand
ACTGGAGTGGTAGGCGACCATCGAACCTCCGACGGGTGATTCCTCGAGGAACGCCAATCGATCGACCAATGCATCGGTGCGCACCGCCGCACTCATCGCCCTGGCGAGTTGAATCTGCCCGGCCGCTTTCGCCTCCGCATACCCTTCTTGGGCTTGCGTCACTTGCACGACGGCCCGCCCGATGTGCTCCTGTACCGTCGCTGCCATCTGATCCTCTTCCTGAATGGCCTCGACTATCGACCGGCCAAGCGTCGCTTGCCTCGTCGACTCGAACTGGTCGTGCATGCGCTGGCCGATCAATTCGGCCCTCCGAATGAGCGCCGTGTTGAAGTCGCCCGCGTACTGATCGGCCGAGAGAACTCCACTCGCAAGGCCACGACGCGTCTGATTCACAATCGCCTTACCCATGACAAATTGCATCCGTGCGCGATGATCGGCTTCCTGTCCGAATGCGCGCAACTCCGCCAGCACCAGCGGACTCAGCAACGTCGTCGAGATCAGCTGAAATTCACTCACCGCCCGGTTGAGCTCCATGGCGGACGTAGAGATCGCGGCATCCGCCTCCCGGTCGAGCAACATATCGTGAAGAATCGCTTGGCCTAAAACAGGCTGGAGATACTGCATGCCGGCGGAAGGATCCTGCGTCACGCTGGTCAGGTTCACAGCGGGAGTGATCGGGGCCTGCCAGAAACCATCGGCAGCCGTCACCAATAGATAGCCGCCGAAGAGCGTGGCCACCAATCCGATGGCAACCATGACATCAACGAGGTCATATTTTCGTCCCATGATGCCCTCCTATCCTGCCTCGGGTAGTTCGGCGCGGGGCAAACAGGCAGGATGCCGGCGCGCCGGAAACAGAGCCGCATCAGATTGCTGCCGTCTCAGCATAAAGACATCCTCCTTGATGGGTGGGGGGTGGAGCGGAACACCTGCAGAATAGAACTATATCCCCTGCCTTGCGCGGCACACAGCGCAGGTCGAGGAGCCTGAAGCGGATGGTCGCTGCTGAGGACTGCGGCCGGAGGAGACGGGACAAAACTGGCTTGGTCACAGCGGCGGTCATGTTCGCCACGGAAGACCATCTGACCACCTTCAGAAAGGGTGGCGTTGAACGACTCAATCAGTCTATGCCTCGCTCAAAGGGCAGTCAATACGGCAAGAACGTAGAGCGGGCGCGGGTTGCCGGGCACAACTCATTTTCAGCATGAATTATTACGATGAACCCATTCCAGGCCGGAGATTCAGTACAATGTTAAATGTGACTGCGTTGCTTCCCCCTGCGCAGCAGGACGCCATGTCAACCACCACGCTCATGCTACTTGCCGTCTGGATACTGCTCGGCCCGGTTTCCATCGCAGGCTCCCAGCCCTCGACATTTCAACAGCGCGACGGAACCGCTGGCACCCTGTCACCGCTGGATGAACAGCACGCTATCTATTCCGATGCCCATGGGAATAAGAGCGTCACCCATCTCGGGTCCGGCCTTCCCTCACACACATTCAGTTCTCCCCACGGGGGAGTGCCTGGATTCGTTACACCGTTCGGAACACCGACGCCACCGAATCTCATCACACCGCCCCCGCTGCTGCCGCTCCAACCTCGAGGCATGGCAACCCCGTATCCACAGGCGCCCTCATCATCCGGGCGACATTCGGGACGATAGTCGCCCGAGCGACCAGGCTCCGACCACGCCCGCCCCAGTCAATCCACAAAAGAGCACGGTTGAATTTCTTCAGGTCTTTCGTTAAGTTACGGGCAATGACCATTTCCCGCGCACGCCTCATCCTGCTTGCCTGCGCGAGCGGTCTCCTCTATCCCCTCTCCTTCCCCGCGTTCGACCTTGGCATGTTGGCCTGGTTCGCGCTGGTCCCGCTGCATATCGCGGTTGAATACTTGGCACCTGGCCGCGCCTTTCGTATCGGATGGCTCTCCGGCACACTGGCTTTCACGGGCTCGATGTTCTGGGTCATTACTGCTATGAACGTCTACGGGAAGGTCCCGTTTCCGATTGCCGCGCTGGTGATGCTGCTGCTCACGGTCTACCTCGGGCTCTACATGGCCGTCTATGCTGGGGGACTGTCGTGGATCAGAACCGCGTTCCCGACGCTTGGCTTCTTGCCGGCACCGTTTCTCTGGGTGACATTGGAACTGATCCGCACCTACTTTCTCTCCGGCTTGCCCTGGGCGCTATTCGGCTACTCCCAATATCAATGGATCCCCATCATTCAGCTGGCCGACCATTTCGGGGTGTATGGCGTCTCATTCCTCCTGGTGCTGGTCAACGCCGCGATTGCCGAAACGATTATCTGGAGCCTCAAAGCCTACCGCGGATTTCAGATTCGTTCCTTTCCCTGGCCGTCATCGGTCGCGGCGGCGGCCGGATTCGGCGTGGCGCTGTTTTATGGCACCACGTTGCTGTCTGCCTCCCAGCACACACCCACCCGCACATTGTCGGTGGGAGTCGTGCAACCGAATGTTGAACAGGCGCAGAAATGGGATGTGGCGTTCCGTCAGGAAACCATGGCGCGCTACGATCGTCTCACTGCGGGATTGGGCGACAACCTGGATCTCATCGTCTGGCCGGAAGCCGCCACGCCCTTTGTCTTTGAAATGGAACCGCAATACCGCGCGATCGTGCACGACATGGCCCGCCGCGCGGGTGCCCCGCTGCTCTTCGGCAGTCCGGCGTTACGACGCCATCCGGACGGGCGCCCCTTCCTGCTCAACAGCGCCTACCTGCTTGCGACGGATGGCCAGATCCTCGGTCGATACGACAAACAACACCTAGTACCCTTCGGCGAATACATTCCATTCCACAACTCCCTGCTCTTCTTCCTCGACAAACTGGTCGAAGGAATCGGCGACTTCGAAGCCGGCCCGGGCTCCACATTGTTGATGTTCAGGCCGCATGAAAAGACGCCGCCCATGCCAACCCCGGCGACCAACACCGATTTCCATGTGAAATTCGGCGTCGTCATTTGTTACGAAGTGATCTTCCCCAACCTCGTGCGACAGTTTGCAGCGAACGGGGCTGACTTCATGGTCACGGTGACGAACGACGCCTGGTTCGGCCCATCCTCGGCGCCCTATCAACATTTTGGCATGGTGGTCTTTCGTGCCGTAGAAAATCACGTCGCCTTCGCGCGGGCAGCCAATACCGGCATCTCCGGATTTATCGACCCGTACGGCCGTATCCTGCAACAGTCACCGATCTTCTCGCAGGAGGCGCTGAAAGGGACGATTGCCGTGGGCCATCAACGGACCTTTTACTCGCAATACGGTGATCTCTTTGCCTATGCCTGTGCTATACTCATCGCGCTTTTGTGCCTGACCGGCTACTTCTCACACGACACAGAACCAGCCGGTGGTGAACCAGCCGGGCGACCAGCCTGAGAGAGAAAGGACCGTGCCATGTTAGATGATGTCCGGACCCGTGTGCGTTCCCTCGGCGAACAGCTGGCCCAACTACGGGGGCATCTTTGACCTGGCTCGGATGACCGCTGAACTCAACGATATCGACGTCAAAACCTCCCAGCCCGATTTCTGGAAAGATACGCAGGCTGCCGCCAAGGTGAACCGCCGCAAGGCGGCCCTTGATCGCGAACTGTCGCGCTGGCGAGACACTGAACGCCGGCAGAACGATATCGAAGCACTCCTGGAACTAGCTCAGGAATCCGGCGATGCCGGGCTGGAGCAGGAACTCAGAGTCGAACTCGAACCGTTCGAAAAAGCTGTCGCCCAATTCCGCATCGAATTATTGCTCTCCGGCGAATTGGACTCGAGCAATGCCATTTTCGCCATCCATCCGGGAGCCGGCGGAACTGAGTCGCAGGACTGGGCGCAAATGCTGCTGCGCATGTATGTGCGATGGGCCGAACAAAAGGGATTTAAGGTCGAGACGTTGGACCTGCTCGCGGGAGACGAAGCCGGCATTAAGAGCGCGACCCTGTCCGTGACCGGCCCCTATGCGTACGGCTATCTCAAAGCCGAAGCCGGCGTACACCGCCTCGTGCGGATCTCCCCGTTCGACGCCAACAAACGGCGGCATACGTCCTTCGCATCGGTCTTTGTGTATCCCGAACTCGAAGACGACGTACAGGTTGTGATCGACGACAAAGATCTTCGCGTGGATACGTTCCGCGCCGGAGGCGCCGGCGGTCAAAACGTTAACAAGGTCGAAACCGCAATTCGTATCACCCACATTCCGACCGGCATCGTGGTGCAATGCCAGAACGAGCGGTCGCAATTGCAAAATCGCAACGGCGCCATGAAAATTTTGAAGGCGCGCCTGTTTGAAGTGGAGCAACGGAAGAAGGAAGCCGAATTCAATGCCATCGTCGGCGAGAAGAAAGACATCGCCTGGGGCAGTCAGATCCGGTCCTATGTCTTCCAGCCCTACCAGATGGTAAAAGACCACCGGACGGGATACGAAGTCGGCCAGGTTTCCGCCGTCATGGATGGTGAGTTGGATGGGTTCATCGAAGCCTATCTCCAGAGAAAACTCACCGGCGGGAAAGTCCCGGAGTCGGCCGCCATGAAGGATGACGACATTTAACGTGAAGCGTCGCTCGTGAAGCGTCGTACGCGAACCACGAGAGACGAGAGACGAACGACGAGAGACGTACCGATGGATGAACTGAACGATCAACGCCAACAACGTATCAAGAAACTCGACCACCTGCGGAACAAGGTGTGGCGCCCTACGGCACGCGCTTCGAAGTCAAGGACCGGGCCGGTCAACTCACGCGCCTGCACGGCGAAAAGGCCAAAAACGTCCTCGAACAGGAGCAGATCAGCTGCACCATCGCCGGCCGTATAGTCGGACTGCGCCGCTTCGGCAAAGCCGCCTTCGCAGTCTTGCAAGACGGATCAGACCGCCTGCAGGTCTACCTCAAGAAGGACACCCTGGGCGACCAAGCCCACCAGATTTCAGAAGGACTGGATCTCGGCGACTGGATCGGGGTCACGGGTGTCCTGTTTCGCACGAAGACCAACGAGTTTACCGTCGAGGTGAAAACCCTCACGTTCCTGAGCAAAGCACTCCGCCCGTTACCGGAAAAATGGCATGGGCTCACCGATGTCGAAACCCGATACCGCCAACGCTACGTCGATCTCATTGCCAATCCTCAGGTGCACCAGATTTTCGCGCTACGCAGCCGGATCGTGTCCGGGATCCGCGCCTTTCTGACCGAACGCGGCTTCCTCGAAGTCGAAACACCGATGATGCATCCGATTCCCGGCGGCGCCGCCGCGAAACCCTTCGTCACGCATCACAACGCCCTGGGTGCCGAGCTGTATCTTAGCATCGCCCCGGAACTGTACTTGAAGCGACTGATCGTCGGCGGCTTCCCACGCGTGTTTGAGATCAACCGGAACTTCCGAAACGAAGGCATCTCGACGATTCACAATCCCGAATTCACCATGT
>JACOEF010000044.1 GCA_024998705.1 Nitrospira sp. | reverse complement strand
GGCATACCACATGTCCTACGCAAAACATGTTCCCGAAAACCCCCCGCTCTAGCCTGCGACTGGAGCGGCAACTGGCGCATTGAGCTTCAGCCCATCCGGGAGCAGTGAGGAATTATGCGCCAGTGTCCCGAAAGACCACCATCATCCCGCGTACCGAACTCGCGCAAAAGCCCCTCTTTCCGCCGTTTCAGCTCCATCCACACCTTGCGTCCCCACCTGTGGCAAGGGCATGTGCCTTGCTGAGATAGCAGGTGCACGGACTGTTCATCTGAGACGAGAGGAGGACGCATGAACCTGGAAGTTGAGAGCCGCAACATCGCCATGACTCCGCGCTGGAAAACCGAGATCGAAGAGCGGATGGCCGCCTTGCAGCGCGGCCACGACGACATTATTCATGGACGCGTCACCCTGACGAAAAATCGCCATCATCAGAAATTGGACAACGTGGCGGAGGCGCTTGTGCTGGTCACAGTGCCGACTCGTCACACCATTACCTCCCGCAAAGAAGACAAAACATTCGAGGAAGCAATCCGGGCCGCCTTCGACGCCGTGGCGATCGAACTGCGGAAATATCGCGAGAAACGGGCGGACAAAGTCGCGCGCATCGAACCGCTACCTCAACTCTGCGGCGTGGTAAGCAAGGTATTTCCCCACCTCGGCTATGGCTTCATCCTGAAGGACGGCGGCGGCGAGGTGTATTTCCATAAGAATGCCGTGAAGGGCATCCCGTTTGACGACATGGAAGACGGGCGGGAGGTTCTCTTCGAAAGTGAGCCGGGTGAGAAGGGCCTGCACGCCACCATCGTGCAGCCACCTCGCGCGCTGGAACTGTAGGAGCCAAGATGATGTCGGATAAACAGAAACTTCCTGCCAGCGTGCTGGCTCCGCAGGTGGACCCCGGTCGCCTGGGATTCGATGATACGAGCGAGGTCGAACCCCTTGATGACACGATCGGACAGGAGCGGGCGGTCGAAGCCTTGGACTTCGGACTCCAGATGAAAAGCCCCGGCTTCAACATCTTCGTCACCGGGCCGGTCGGCACGGGCAAAGGCACGCTCGTCAGACACATGGTGAAGCGGCTCGCCCAAACGGCACCGGCCCCATCCGACTGGTGTTACGTCCACAACTTCCAGGACGCGTCGCGCCCGACCTGCCTCTCGTTTCCGGCCGGGCAAGGCGCGTCGTTCAAGCGTGAGATGAGCACCTTCATCGACGGCCTCCGCCGGGACATACCCGCCGCCTTCGAGGGGAAGAAGTACCTCGATGCCAAGGCGAAGATCATCGAGGACACGGAAGGGAAAAAGAAAACCCTGTTCCACGACCTCACCGCGCTGTGTCGCGAGCGCGGATTTGGATTCGAAGAAACGCCGGTCGGCTACGGGCTGGTACCGCTGAAAGACGACCGCCCCATGACTGAAAAGGAAATGGAGGAACTCTCTGAGCAGGTTCAACAGGAACTGACCGAACGACGACAATCGCTTGAGAGCGACCTGCGCGAGTTTCACGTCCGGATGCACACGCTCGAACGGGAAGCCGAGCAGGCGTTGCATCATCTCGACCACCAGATCGTCGCCAACGTCATGAAAGGGGCTTACGACACTCTGCAGCGGGCCTATCAGGATCTACGACCCGTGACGACATACCTGCAGCGGGTCCATCACGACATCATTCACCAATACAAAGACTTCCTGCCGCACAGTGGTCCAGTGCTGCCGATGCCCGGGCTGGAACAAACCCGTCGCCCGGACATGACCCGATTCGCCGTCAACCTCATCGTGGCTCAAGACGCCTCCGCCGGAGCGCCGGTGGTGGATGAATCGCACCCGACTTACAGCAACCTCATCGGAAAAATCGAGCGCAGGGCGCACCTGGGCGTCATGTATACCGATTTCACCGAAATCCGGGCCGGAGCCATGCTGCAGGCCAACGGCGGCTATCTGATTCTGCAGGCGCTGGATCTCCTCCGCCAACCATTTTCCTGGGACGCCCTGAAGCGTGTGATCAAGACCGGCGCCGTCACCATCGAGGATCCGGCTGAGTTCTACGGATTTGCCACTGCAGGCCTGCGCCCTGAACCGATTCCCGTATCGGTCAAGGTCATCCTGGTCGGCACGGCAGGCATCTACCACCTGCTGCAGGCCTACGAAGAGGACTTCTCCAAACTCTTCAAGGTGAAGGCCGAATTCGATGTGGAAGTTCCGCACGATGAACGGCAGGAACGGCAATATGCGCGCTTCGTCGCCAAACTATGCACGGAGGAAGGACTACCGCATTTCGGCGCCGATGCCGTAGCGGAAGTCATTCGCCAAGGGTTTCGTTATGCCGACCGGCACGATCGGCTGTCCTTACGATTCAGCCTGGTCAGCGACCTCATCCGCGAAGCGGGCTACTGGGCCAGGAAAGACGGACACTCCTTCGTGACACGCGCGGATGTCGAATCGGCGCTGGCGCACCAGCGGCATCGTGCCGACCTGCCTGAGCAATGGATCCAGGATGAAATCCGCGAAGGAACCTTGATGGTGGATCTGCAAGGCGAGGTCGTCGGTCAGGTCAACGGGCTGTCCGTCTATGAACTGGGCGACTTTGCCTTCGGTCGCCCCACCAGAATCACCGCCCGCACCTACGTTGGCACCAAAGGCGTGATCGATATTCAACGCGAGGTCGAACTGGCCGGCAACATCCACAGCAAGGGGGTCATGACGCTGGCCGGATTCCTGG
>JACOEF010000275.1 GCA_024998705.1 Nitrospira sp. | reverse complement strand
GGGGTGGAGAAGGGATCTGCGAAGAGGAGCATGAGAGGAGCCGACTCGCCTCCGTAGTCCAGTTCCGGCCAATCATGCAGTGAAAATTGATCGTGGACGCTTGAAAATGACAGTCGTAACGGATGGGCTATGACTCCGGGCAGATGGGCCGCCCAGAGGGTGGCGGCTGGTCCCGTTTCAACTTCACGTCCGGTGGCAATAACTCCCTCTCCTGTGCAGCCGACCAGGGTGTCGGGGCCGAGTGCTGCACGAATCGCGTGTGACAGCGTATCGGCCTGGTTCGCATGTTGGGCGGAGATAAACAGGAAGGCGACGTTAATGCGGGAGGCCCCCAACTGCTCACGAATGCTCCGGATCAGTTCATCCGCGGCAGCCTGCGCGTCCGCCTGGCGGGTGAGGGCGGACGCGAACCGCAGTGTTGATGGAGGTGTGAGAATCACCGGTAGATCTTTGCCTATAGGATTGGGGTGCGACCTGTCTGGTGCGGTTAGACGCCTGGATTCATGCGCTCAGGGCGCTCCGACGCAAGTTTCTTGTAATAGCGCCACATATACGAATGGTAATCATCAAGCTGGGCAAGCAAGTAGTGGAGTTCGGTCGGGTCCTGGGTTTCCAGCGCCTGCGTCATGCGTGTTTGTAAAAATTCTGCGAACTTTCCAGTCTTTTCGAGCGCGGTCAGAAGTGTAAGGCCACCTCCGATAGGATAATCAGCCATAGCCCTCCGGATGACATACTGACAAGACAGAAGGATAGCTGTGGGGCCTTGCAAAAGCAAGGTGCCGGAGCCGCAGAACGGAAGCTGGCGCGTTGCTAGCCCGCAGTATTCACGAGCCCTGCTGCTGCAATTGTGGATTTGCAGCTGCGACCAGCCTGCCGAGGGGCGGGCTCGCCGCTCGGTCGACATTCTGTTCAAGGATGCCTTCTTTCATCACGGCTCCGCGCGCCCGTCTCGTTTCGCGACTCCGCCATTTCGCGACGAACCGTCATGAATCATGCGGGCTAGGGACTGGGTGTGGCACCGGCGGAGAGGATCTCTCGCAGGCGAGGGATGGAAATGGCTTCTGCCCGAGACCCGTCGCGTCCGATGACGGTGGTGGCCCCGGTGAGGGCGTTCAGAATCGCCTCTTCGGTGGCCTCAACCGTGGCGGTAATCACCGGATTGAGATGGGTATCGGCCAGATGAGTGAGTGAAAAGGTGGGGTTGGACGGGTAATGAGGGATGACGTTGCCGGTGGAGAAGGCCAGCATGAAATCCCCGCTCCCGTGGCGGGCGGTTGGGCCGGTGCGGGCGAGTCCTAATGCGGCTCGTTTTCCGAGGCGGGTGAGTTGTCGGCTATCCAACGGCGCATCGGTGGCTATGACGACAATGATCGACCCTTCGGCGTTGCCGCTGCTTCCTTCGCGGGGGGCGTGAGTGGCGCTCGAATTCCGCTCCAGCGACAGGCTGGCTTGCGGGCCTGCGGCGTCGTACCGTTGCCCAACCGGCACCCCGCCCATGGTCAGTTCGGACCTGCGGCCATGATTCGCATTCACCAAGACCCCGATCGTAAATCCTCCATTGGCATCAGGGATTCTCCGCGAGGCCGTGCCGATGCCGCCTTTGAATCCATAGGAAATCATGCCGGTTCCGGCTCCCACGCTCCCCTCCGTGACAGGGCCTGATGACGCATCATTCAGCGCCCGTATGACATCGGTTTCCGAGACGTGACGACCCTGAATGTCGTTTAATCGTCCATCGTCGCATTCCGCCACGACGGGGGTCAGGGTGTCATCGGTGATGCCGATGCCCGGATATTGCGTGAGCATCCAGCTGATGACACCATTGGCCACTCGGGGCACGTTGAGGGTGTTGGTCAACGCGATAGGGTATTCGAGAAAACCCGATTCCGCGACCCAGGACAGTCCCGTCATTTCACCAGTGCCGTTCAGAACGAAGGCTCCTGCCGGAACTTTCTTGCGCCACACATCGTCTCGCGGCACGATGACCGTGACGCCGGTTCTGACCGGTCCCTGGCCGGGTTGCAGAGGGCCCTCCCCCTGGGTCAGCGTCACCTGCCCGACTTTGACGCCCGGCACATCGGTGATGGCATTCAGGGGGCCCGGTTGAAATTGTCCGAGGTTCAGCCCCAAGGCACGCGCGCGGACTCGGCCCTGGGCCACGGCATCGGGCGATCCGTCCAGACTCCAGGCCGGAGATGCGCAGGCCGCCAGAAGGATCACGGCGCAGGACAGGACTGCATCGACACTCGTTCTTGAGAGGTTCATGTCTGCCGATTTCCTCCGTGAGTGGGTGCGCCTCAGACGCGTGGCTAGATCTCGTAGGTACTGTCTTTGGCCGGAACGACGACAGCCATATTGGGGTGTTCGGTCTGAATGGCCGCGCCGAGCGACAAGGCTTGTTTTTCTTCTCCGTGGACCACGAACACTTGCTGGGGGGCTGGGGAGATCGCCCGCACATACGCAAGCAGATCGTTCCGGTCGGCATGGGCCGACAACCCGTTGAAGACCACCACCTGGGCTCGGCGTGGTGTCGGAACCCCGAAGATCGGCACGATATCCCATCCTTCGACCAGTCTGCGGCCCAGCGTATGCTCAGCTTGAAATCCCACGATGGCGATGATGTTGGCTTCGTCCTGGATGGCATGTTTGAGATGGTGCACGACACGCCCTCCTTCGCACATGCCGGAAGAGGCGATGATCACACAGGGGCCCTTCAGCTCATTTAATCGTTGGCTTTCTTCCGGCGAGGAGACATAGCGAATATATCGGGCCGCAAAGGGATCTCCTTCTGACGTGAACGTACGGAAGGTTTCTTCGTCGTAACACTCGGGATGTTTTCGAAAGACGTCTGTGACCTTCGAAGCCAGAGGCGAGTCGATATAAATCGGGAGCGGGTCGATTCTCCCTTCCGCCACCAATCGTTTGATCCGCATGACCAGGTCTTGCGTGCGCCCGAGCGCGAACGCGGGCACGATGATCTTGCTCTTCTGCTCTTTGGCATGGGCGACCAGTTGCTGGGCTTTTTGGGTCAACGCTTCCCCGGCCTCTTCGTGCAGGCGGTCGCCGTAGGTGGATTCGATGATCAGCACATCACAGCTTGGCGGCGGAGTGGGATCGCGGAGGATCGGCATTTGCGAGCGCCCGAGATCGCCCGAAAAGAGCACCGTCGTACTGTTGCCGCGCGCGGAATATTTGAGGCGAATGGCGGCGGATCCTAGGATATGGCCGACGTCGTGGAAGGACGCGGTGACACGTGGGGTTACTTTAATCGGGTCGTTGTAGCGGGCGCCGACGAAGCGACGGATGATGGCGCGGGCATCGCGGCTTTCGTAAAAGGGTTGGAGGCAGCGCTTCCCGCGCCGCTTTTCCTTCCGGTTCAAATAGGCGCAGTCGTTTTCCTGCAGGCGGGCGGAATCTTCCAGCATCACCGCAGCAAGATCGGCGGTCGCACGAGTCATGTGCACCGCCCCGCGAAACTGATGTTTGCCCAGCACGGGCAGGGCTCCGGAATGGTCGATGTGGGCATGTGACAAGAGCACGGCTTGGATCGAGCGCGGGTCGAATCCCAGAAACCGGTTTTGGCGGTCTGCTTCCTGACGTTGCCCCTGAAAGAGTCCGCGATCCATGAGGATGTTGCTGCCGGGCATTTCGAGGAGGTGTCGGCTTCCCGTCACGGATCGTGCGGCCCCATGGAATGAGAGTTTCATTGGGTGGTAGGCCCTCCGTGGTTCCGGTTGATGAGGTCCCAGGCTTGCTGTGCCGTTTCTGCGAAATGGAACAGCGAGAGGTCCTCGGGGCTGACGAGCCCCTCTTCGATCAAGAGTTGCCAATTGATGAGCCGCTCCCAAAACGCTTGTCCCATCAAGATGATCGTGATGTTGCGCGTTTTGCCGGTCTGGAGCAAGGTTAACGTCTCAAAGAGTTCGTCGAGTGTGCCGAACCCGCCTGGAAAGACGACCAGGGCTCGGGCGCGGAGGAGAAAATGCATCTTGCGGAGTGCGAAATATCGGAACTGAAAACAGAGATCCGGGGTGATGTAAGGATTCGGTTGTTGTTCGTGAGGGAGCGTGATGTTGAGACCCATCGATTTCGCGCCCACATCCGCTGCGCCACGATTGGCCGCCTCCATAATCCCGGGGCCTCCGCCCGTGACGATCACGTAGTCGCATTGTCCATCAATCTGGCAGGTTGAGGACACAAGCCGGCCGAACTCCCGGGCGACATCATAATAACGCGCAAGCGCAAGACGACGTTCGGCTACGGCGAGACGTTGCTGGCGGATTCGATCGTCGGGGAAGGCCTTTGATTCTGCAGAGGCGTGTTCAAGGGCTCGGCGCGCGCGAGTGGGCTCCAGCAGTCTTGCACTACCAAAGACCACAATCGTCGAACGAATACCTTGATCGGTTTGTATCAGTTCCGGCTTGAGGAGCTCCAGCCCGAGGCGCAGTGGGCGGAGTTCGTCGCGTTGGAGAAAGTCGATGTCGCGATCGGCTGGGATATATGAGGAGGACGAGCCAGGGGTCTCTTGGCCCGGTGAGTCGTCGGAAGAACCTGCACCCATGAGCGGCATTATAACCAGATGTATGGGAGGCAGCAATTCATCGAGGTCGACCTCTCAGCGGCAGGATCAGAACGGATAGGGAGTAAATGGCGGCGCCGGGCGGTGACGTACGAAGGCCTGGTGGGTCACGATCCAGTTGTTGTCGCACAGGAGCTCAAACGCATCTGTGCCCAGGCCGGAGCGTGAGAAGACGAGGTCGGGATCCACCGGCGACCAGGGTTTCAGCAGCCATCCGAAATTCACCCGGGAATATTTGGCGTCGAGGAACCGGTAGGTCACAAGGGTTCCTGCTTCCGCATCGGTCATGGAGTCCGGTGCCCCCAGCGTGGCGATCACATCCGCCAGTGTGGTGCGGCCTTCCGTGATGAAGGCCACCGAGTCTGACGTCAATGGTGTATTGATCGTCAGGCGAGCCACGTTACAGCCGGACAGGGCCGCCGCAAGGACCAGGGAAAAAAGGAGTGTGAGGGAGCGGCTCCAGGAAGTCACGATATCAGTCCCCGAACGGCCAGAAACGAAATTCCAGTCCCTCGGTGCGTTTTGACGCAATCACCTCTTCGACTGTTCCTTCGCGGGCGATCACCACAAACAGATCATCGCTTTTAATTGAGACACGGGAAAAATTAGCGACGATCAACAACAGGCTGCCGACCTTGGCATCGTACCGGTAGTATTGAAAGAGGTCCCGCCCGTTCAGTTGAAGAAGTCGGTCGGGAGCGCCGAGGAGAGCTAGGACCTCAGCCCTGGTGGTGACACCTTTTTTGATCAGATTGACGGTCTCGGTCTTGATCTCGTCGCCAAGTGTGCCGCGGCTGAATGCGCAAGCATTCAGCGTCAGCATCATCATGACCAGGAGCATACTCACTCGTCGCATGTGCGATCCTCCTTCTGCAGATCTCCATCGGGCGGGCTTATGCTTGGTCGCCGGTGGTATGGGTCTTAGGTAAGATAAAGTCACATTCATACACGTGGTAGCCGGACGGTGTGAGTCCGACTCGCTCATACACGGTCTTGGCGATGTGGTTGTCGCCCTCGACATACAGC
>JACOEF010000963.1 GCA_024998705.1 Nitrospira sp. | reverse complement strand
GGTCTGCAGCCGTCCACTGCTTGGCTAAGAGATCCAGAGTTTGATCGATCGTGATCGGGTGAGTGTGATGGTGTTTCGACATGACTGAGTGAGTCCTCTTCTGAATGGGGACATGGTCCCTGGAACATCGGATGCCAAGCGGTTAATTGGGCTTGGATTGGGTGATACCGTCGGGAGCGTGGTCCTCGATCTCAGCTTTGATCTTCGCGATGCCACTGCTGAGAAAGGCAAACAGCTGGTTCCCTCGTTGAATGGCCGTGCTCAACTCATCGATGTTGATATCGCCTTTCGTAGCTCTGGCGGAGAGGTCCTCCAATTCCTTGAATGCCGCGTCATAGGACGTGGGCAGTTGGGGGTGGGACGTGTCTTCATTGCTCATGCGAAGGCTCCGTGTGAAGGGTGGTGGCGGTAATCCTGCCGTCCTGAACGTGAATATGTAGCTGCGCTCCCGCGATGACCGTCCTACGAGAGGTCACCATGTGTCCCTGATTATCAAGGACATAGGCATAGCCTCTGGCAAGAAGATGTTGTGGGTCTGAGAGGGTCAAGGCCTGGACGAACGCGGTGATGGCGCCTTTTAGGGTATCGACGCGCGAAAGTCCGGCGGTATGCAGGCGTACCAGTGTAAAGGCGTACCCCATGGACAACTGTGAGAGCGCTTGAGTC
>JACOEF010000595.1 GCA_024998705.1 Nitrospira sp. | reverse complement strand
CACATTCCGGCGAATGAAGGGGTGAACCGGCTATGACAGCCAGCCCACCTTGCGGCTTAGTCTCTGAACAACCTCACAGCGACTTTTTGCCCTTTGATGCGTGTCCGTCCGAGAGCCTCGATGATCTGCCGGGCTGCTTCTTCTTGTACATCTACCAAGGAGAATCGCTCCTCGACCTCGATCGCTCCGATCATGCGCGACGGCACACCTGCTTCATTGGCAATGGCTCCGACGAGATCTCCCGGCCTGATCCCCGCCGCACGACCGGCTCCGACATACACACGTACGGTTCCGGCCGCCCGACCACCGCGAGCAGGTCCACCTCGTGGCGCACGCGCACGGTCCCCTTGTTGGGGAGCGGAACCGTATGCGGGACGTGACGACCGATAAGGCTCCGGAGCCCTGGTCGAGACTGCCGGGATTTCTTCTTCCGCCCGTTCACCGCCATGGGATCGATAGACCAGCTTGATGGCCGCCGCGGCGATATCCGCCGGCTCTGCCGACGCCGACAGCGCTTCCACGACACGACGAAAATCCTCCAACTCGCCGGCCTCCAAGGTTTCCTGGATGGAGGTTTTGGTCCGCTCCAGCCGCTTCGCCAGCAAATCGCCGAGAGACGGCACGGCCGCGACCGTGATTTTCTCTTTGGTATGCTGTTCGACCGCGCGCAATAACCGCTGTTCGCGTGGCTCGATGATGGTCATCGCCGCGCCTTCGCGCCCCGCCCGTCCCGTTCGCCCGATCCGATGGACATAGACTTCCAACGAGGAGGGCAGGTCGTAGTTAATCACGTGGGAGACGGAGGGGATATCCAACCCGCGCGCGGCCACGTCGGTCGCCACCAGCAGTTCGGTTTGTCCTGAGCGAAACGCTTGCATCACGCGATCCCGTTGCACCTGACTCATGCCGCCATGGATCGCCTCGGCCCGATAGCCGCGACCGTTCAGCGCCGCCGTCACTTCATCCACTTCCAGCCGCGTCCGGCAAAAGACGAGCGCCGACTTGGGCGTCGCAATATCCAACACGCGGGCCAGCGCGGACACCTTATGTTGTCGCGCCACCACATAGGCCGTTTGCTGCACACGCGGCGCGGCACCCGCCTTGACCGGCTCACGCGCAATCGTCACATCCACCGGGTTCTTCAAGTGCCGGCGCGCGATAGACGCGATCCTCGGCGGCATGGTCGCAGAAAACAACGCGGTCTGCTTGGTCGCAGGAGTCTGTTCGAGAATGGCATCGAGGTCGTCGGCGAAACCCATATCGAGCATCTCGTCAGCCTCATCGAGCACCACGACTTGCAAATCCGCCAGCTTCAACGTCTTGCGGCGCAAGTGATCCAAGGCCCGGCCCGGCGTCGCCACGATGACTTCCACCCCGCGCCGGAGGGCCTGCAGCTGAGGTCCCATCGCTTGACCGCCGTACAAGGCGAGCACGCTGATCCGCAGTTCCTTGCCATACCGCTGCACCGCCTCGCTCACCTGGACGGCGAGTTCCCGAGTCGGCACCAGCACCAAGGCTGTCGGCCGTTGTCGTGGGCCATGGGCGATCCGCTGCAAACGGGGCAACGCAAACGCCGCCGTCTTTCCGGTTCCCGGGGCGGCCTGGCCCAGCAGGTCGCGTCCCTCCAGGAGCGGAGGGATGGCTTCACGCTGAATCGGGGTGGGCTCTTCGTAGCCCAAGGCCTCCAGGGTGGTCAACAGCGAGGCTTCTAATCCGAGCGCGGCAAACCCGGGAGAAAATCCCTTGGCCGCCGGCTCCGTCTGCGAATGCGTCGTGGTGTGTTTCATGAGGGGGGGATAAACCTTTCTTGGTAGTACTAGCTGTTCATGCTGGCGGGCCACATGAATTCCAACTCAGGGAATTTCTGTTTGTAGTCGTCGTGACTGGCGTGAATGACTTTCATGGCCTCATCGCGGCCGTACATGCTCGTGATCTCAACCTTGTGCTGCGTCGATCCGGGGGCGTGCTTGTAGGTCAGGAAATAATGGTGCAGGCGATCCAAGAGTGTCTCCGGACAATCTTTGAGATCGGTAAACGTTCCGTACACGGCGTCGTCCCGCATGACCGCGATGATCTTGTCGTCCGCCTCGCCGCCGTCCGCCATGCTGAACCCGCCGATGGGCCGGGCCGTCAGGAGAATGTCGCTGTGCGGAATCGTCTTCTCGGTCAACACGCAGATATCGAGCGGATCGCCGTCTCCGATCATATCCGGTCGGCCGGCCCGCGCGCCGAACAGTTTCGCCACACGCTCGCCGCAATAGGTTTGCGGAATCAGCCCGTAATAAGACGGACAGTAGTTGGAGAATCGCTGCGGACGGTCGACCTTGAGAAACCCGCTGGCCTTG
>JACOEF010000404.1 GCA_024998705.1 Nitrospira sp. | reverse complement strand
CTGTGTGAGGTTAGTGGACACGTGTCAGCTCAGTCCCATGTATCGTCTCTGCCCACAGCTACTGGAGTCCCAGCTTGACGCACTCGACCTCCCTCAGTGGCACAAAGGCCGTGACATCAGCGCTCATGATCCGGCGCGACTCGCCTCGACCTTTCGGGGCCTCGCCCATCTTGGCCGTGCCGACATGGATGGCACTGGTCTCGCTTGGTGGCTTGGTGTCGCATTTCATGTACAGATGAGCGACCAATGTCGCGTCACCGCTCAACTCGATGGCAGACTCCAATGTGCCCCGGTACGAGATGCCGAAACTTTTGGACTCGGGTTCGCCGATCAAGCTGACCGTCGAGTTCAGGACTTTGACGTCTTGAGCGATCTCGATGTTCTCCTCGGTAAAGGTCTTCACGATAAAAGGCGGCTTGTCAGGCTCGTCGATTCGGAGCGCAAGCGACACGCATTTGATGGTGGCCAGCGGCACGAAGGCGGTCGCCTCTCCGATGGCCATCACCGCGCGAGCGGGCTGCGCAGGTTTGAGCACACCCAGATCGACCGTGCCAACGGTAACGCGACTTCCTGGCTCCTGCCCGTCGCATTTGATGTACAGCGAGGCCACGAGCTTTTCCTTGCCGGTCAGGCTCGCTGAAGAAGTCAGGGTCCCATTGAATGAGACGCCAAAGGTCTTTGACTCCGCTTCGCCGATCAAGCTGACCATGCCACCGCCAAGCGGACTTGGTAGCGCGTCGCTTCCGTAAACGGATGAAAAGGACTGTACGGTGAAGGGCGGCTTGACATCCGTTTCGGCAGGCACGCCTTGAGCTGGCCCTGAACCTGACCCGAATGAGAGCACGACCGCTAATGTGCCAACTGCCGCCAGCATGCTGCGTTCAATCATGGTTATTGCCTTTTGAAGAAGACCCAGAATTCGAGTGCTCTGACATTGAAAGATTTCGCGCTCTTTTTCTTCGCGTAGTCGTTATTGGTGATGTCGAGTCCACCGTCCAGCGTTAAGGTGATCTCGGAGGTGAAGCCCGGCCGATGTTCGTGCAACATCTTCGCATCGCTCTCTGTTCCCGGTTTGTATTCACGCAACAGGAACTGCACGATCTGATCGTCTTTGGCCTGCTCATCTAACGTGATCGTTTGCGAGCCCGCCGCCGCGTTGTAGACCATCCGCCAGGAAATAGGTTGGTCGCTGACCCATTGCTTGGTTTTTGATCCGTCCTGCGCTTCGATCGGATACTTGCCGATTTGAAAAAAGTACTGAAAGCCACCCGGCGCGGTGATGAGATGTTTGCCTGAGTGCGTGAACTCAACATCCAGCGAGAGGCCCCTGTCGGTAGTGGCAATGTCGAGTGTTTTGAGTGCGATGCCGATGATGCGCGCGCCGATCACGCTCTCTGAATTCCCGCTCGTCTTCGCAAAGTCCTCGACGATCCTAAACGTGAATCGCCAGGTATCCGTGAGCTGCGTGAGCTGTGCGGGTTTCAACGTGCAGAGGTAACGGTTTTCCATGCTTGCTCTGACGCGTTGCAGGTCGTCGGTAATTTTCTGCCCGAGTTGTGCGAACTTGGCCTTGAAGACCGTTTCATAGATTTGGTTAAAATCGTTCTCTGCGAGCGTCTGGTCCAGCTGTCCGGCTGCCAGTTTGGCTTCCTCAAGTTGCTTGATCTTCTCGATCATGCTGGTTTAGAAAAAGTCTTGAGGGACCCGACTCAACGTGTGATATTCGTACGACTTCACCACGTGGTACAGCGACTTTCTCAGGCGCTCCTCTGAGCGCTGCCGGAGCGCGCGCGCGTACAGTTTTACTTCCAGATCCAAGGCGTTACCCATGGTCTGCATCTGGCGGCCGATGGCCGCGCTTTGCAGCAGACTTTTGGAGATGGTGGCACAGGATTCCGACAAGGTATGCTGGGCCCGTTCTACCCCCTCCATTAGCTGAGCCTTTTGAGTCACGAGCTTGTCGAGCGAGTCCATCAGCCCCTGAAATTCCGCCTTGTACTGAGCACTCTCGGCGATCTTGTTCTTAATCGCCTGTACTTCCGGCGAGTTGCGGTCAACCGGCACGACGAGCTTCGTCAAACCGGCGGCCATGGTGCTCACCCCCTGGCCGATGCGTGCCGCATGCGTCATGGCCTCGCCGAGAAACTTCTGTTGATCCGCTTGTTTCTGCTTGAGCGCGGTAGAGTTCTTCGCGAGATCGTCTTTTTTCCCCTGAAGGGCGGCCACCTGCGTCAAGAGCCTATCCTTCGCATCTCGTTCCGCCTTGGTGAGGGCATTTGTGTCGGCATCGGCAATTTGTTGACGCAGCCGTACTACTGCTTCATCGAGTTTTCGGTTCTTGTAGAGCGCCAGCTCTTCCTTGAATGAGAGGGCCTTGGCCTTCTTCTGTTTTTTCTTGGCTTCGTCTGTAATGGTCTTGGCTTCTTCCTCCAGGGTCGCGATCTCTTTTTCCAGGTTGGCCTTGTAGTCGCCGACCTTGCTATCGAATTCGGTTTCGATCTGACCGTTGATTTTGGAGATTTCCTCTTCCGTGGAGTTGAAGTTGCCCTCAATCCGTTCGAGTTTCTTGGTGAACGAGGTGTCGGAGGCTGCGAGGACATCATCTCGGTTGTTGGTCACGAAGGTCGTGATGCCTTCGCCGATCCCTCCTGCGAATTTGAAGGCTTCTTCCGCGGCATTCGTGTTGGACAGATCAATGTTTGCGAGCGGCTTAAACACGGCATCGCCGGCGGCGCCGAGAAACGGTTGGCCGACGGGAATAACCTTGCACAAGCCGGAGGCAATCCCGCAAATCCCGTTGAGAATGGCTTGTTCCTTCGCCTTGTCCACGGCCTGTTTCGTGATCGTCTCATCCAGCGCTTTGATCCGGCGGCCGATTTCCTGTGCCTGTCCCTGAACGGTAGCCAGCTCCTTGCGGCTCGATTCGAGCAAGGCGAGACCTTCGCTGTAATTCGTTTTCGCCAGCGCAATGGCCGCAGACAGCGCTTGGCGGGTGCTCTTGAGCAACTGTGCATGGTTCTGGACCTGAGCCCAGGACTTCTCGAGTTTGTAGGCAAAATAGAGAAGGCTCACCGCATTTTTCTGGTCTTCGAGGAACAGTTGCAGATTCGACATCAGTGACAGGCGAGGCAGCCAGCCCGGTGGATTGCCGTAGTAGTCGAGATTGTCTTTGAGTTGCGTCAGGAGCGCGGCAATTTCGGTCGCCTGCCCAACCAGCGCCGCACTGCGCGCGTCTTCCGGAACCCACTCAATGACGTCGCGGTAGCAGGTGAGGATTTCACGTGCTGCGTCACGATACCCGTTCAGATAGGCGTCGCGCGCATACTGCAACGCCGGTTCTATGGCGAGATGATTGGGCCAACCGTTGGGGAAACGCTTCAACACTTCGCCACGCTGTTCGGGAGGCACCACCCCGTTGCGCTTGGCGATCGATTTCCACACGCCTGGCGTCCCTGCCTTCCCGGGACGTGAGGTGCCACCCGCGCCTTTCACAATCGGGAAAGAACACGTCTCCGTGGAAATAGACGGATTTCGAGCGGACTCCCACAAAGGCGTGCTATACACGAGTTGAAGGCGAACAAAAGCCGGTGGCTTGTTCGAATCTGTGGCGATGGTAGGGCAACGCGCCGCGATGTCCGGCGAACCTCCGGGTTCGCCTCCGAGGTTCGTCTTGATCCAGGCCATGAGAGATTCTTCGTTCGCCGTTCCCCCAAACATTCGGACGTCACCACCGACGCCACCGTCTCCCCCCGTGCCTGATGGAAATGCATCCGGTACTCCACCAGGCCAGACGCGCTCTCCCTTTTCGTGCTCTTTATGTGTGAGCATGACGGCCCGGTCGTCATACAAATCGACCTTCACGTGCATGACGGAATGTGACTTATCGAATATCTCCTTCCATCCCCCGGGCCACCGCCATTCGTTCGCAGGCCACCGCCCATCCGATACCTCCCCCGGAATCGCCTCGACAGCCCTCGAATCCACCAGGGCAACGGATTGCTTGTCGCCTGTAATCTTCCGTTGATTCTCTTTGGGAACGTAGTCTTTGTAGCCGCCTCTCTCAGCATCCTGGCCTTTTCCGCCTACCGTGATGAATCGTGGCACCGGCGTAGGTGAGGCAGGGACAGCGATATTGGCACTTTCCGGCAGGCACACCATGATATGGCCGCCGCGTGCTCCATTGAGGCCGTTCTTTGCCTCGATCTGGCCTTGCTCGTTCAAGGGTCTGCCGTTGTTGTCGCGCTTCGTCGTGTAGGCGGGAGGATGAGGAATCGGGGTCGTGGTGATGCTCCCATTCCCTTCGAAGGCAAGTTTGCGGGTGCAGATCCAGAGATCGGTTTGCGGGAATACTAACGGACTCCGGATGATGATTTCGTCCGCATACATCTCCAACGATTCGATGTCGTTGCTGCCGCTGTAGTTGAAGAGTTTGGTCGTCACCTCATCCGGGTTGCCGGTGGGGTTGGTGTTTTCGTACTCATCCCAAATCAGCTTCACGCCGCAGATCCGAATCTTCCGCGTCGTCATGCCCGCGACACCGTTGAACACCCGTTCCGTGTACCCCTGTGTGATGCTGACGGTGGTGTAGCGTTCCTTCTTAGGAAGCTCGCCCTTTTGGCCGATCAGTAATGGCGCAGCAGTCTCTGCCATAGTGCGTTCTCCCATCGAATCGATATGTTCACGTGGTGCCATGCCCAGAGCCGGTTGACTGTGTCATGCCATTGGCGGTTCCCGACAGTGTCGGCCACGGTGTGGACGGCGGTGTGACGTCAAGAAGGTTCGTGAAGAGGTGCTCGTGCCGGTCGAAATCCTGACTGGTAAGGCTAGGATCATGCCCTGAAGCGAGGAGGCAGAGTAGTCGCCGCCGCTGATCTCCGTGAGCGGTGTGCCCAGGGTCTAAGACCGCCGGGCCAACCGAGCGATGCATGCGCGAGAAAGGACTGTCGGAATTATTCATCCGCACATCACGGCGATTACAGTGTAGCTGGTCACGCTAAAGTACGTACCCAAGCCCGAAACCCATCCAGCCGGGGGGCCCAAGATACTCAAAGCTCTGTCTGATTGCAAGTATGTAGGTAGAAAGCAGGGCGTTGATCTGCGTCTTGTGGCCGCAAGGGCCGCAGACTCACGGAACGGAGAGGGTGGGGCCTAATCAGGCGTAGCACGGAGTACGTATGGAAGATCAGTGGAGTGGCAAAATGGCCCGACCAGATATTCGGGGCTCCCCGCGACTGCAGACAGTCGCACAAGAGCGTTACCCGTTGGTCCGGATCACATCAAGAATCGGTTATCATCTTAGGACCCTGCTCCTGACGTTTCCCTTGGCCGCTTCCTGCTGCGAAGCATCTTCGTTGTCCTGGCAAAGAGACTTCGCCCCCTGCTTGTGCCGGCGGACGGGCTGGGGTATGGTCGAAGCCAGATCATGACCATCATGCAGCTCGATGTTCCGATGTATCCTTCGCCCATGCATGACTTCGGCTATGACGTTAGTTACGACTGGGATAGATCCCCGATTTGGCACGCTGCTCTCGAAATAGGATACTCTAGGACATGCGGATTGCGACGTGGAACGTCAACTCGCTGAAGGCTCGCCTCGACAAGGTCCTCTGGTGGCTGGATCGGGCCAAGCCGGACGTGTTGCTGATGCAGGAAACGAAGCTGGCGGATGCCGATGCGCCCGTCGAGGCATTCACCCAAGCCGGATATGAGCTGGCGCACCATGGTGAAGGTCGATGGAACGGCGTCGCGATCGCGAGCCGGTGCGGCATCGGCGGCGTGATCACCAATTTCGGCGAACCGTTGCAGCGGTCACAGTCGACTGACACCGGGGATGACGAGCCGTTCGCCGAGGCGCGGATGCTGGCGGCCGATTGCGGCGGGGTGCGGATCATCAGCATCTACGCGCCGAATGGTCGTGAGGTCGATTCGCCCTTTTATCACGCGAAGCTGCGCTGGTTCGACAAGCTCGCACGATGGCTCGAGCGGACAAGCGCATCGCACACAGCCTGCGTCATCGGCGGCGACTTCAACGTGGCGCCTCAAGATATCGATGTGTGGGACCCGGCCGCCTGTCACGGTGGCACACACGTGTCCGATTCCGAGCGGCGCGCGTTCGAACGGATTGTGCGCGAGGGATTCATCGATGCGTACCGCGTGCATCATCCGGAGTCAGGACGGTACACATGGTGGGACTACCGCGCCGGAAACTTCCACAAGAACATTGGGATGCGCATCGATCATCTGCTCGTGAGTGCGCCGTTGAGAGATCGCCTGGTCTGGTGCGAAATCGATCGCGAGGCGCGAAAGGGGAAGCCGTTGCCCTCGGACCACGCCCCGCTGATCATCGACCTGGACACCGCCGGCCATTCCTTCGACGCAGGTTGGGCGTCGGCTGAGTCACGCATCGCGGCGCGCAGTGGGAACATGGAAGCAGAATAGGGTCATGGAAGCAGAATAGGGTCAGGTCTTGTAATCAAACAGGTAGTCAATTCTTTGTCGGCGATAGATGTTCATTCGATTGCCCTGCGGTTACACCTAACGATTTACGGAAACTGCGAGCCAAAAGGCCGGCGCAGGTAGGAGGGGAGTGAGGCTCCGATGCTCAGGATTGCCGCGCGCTGAGAGTATGCGATTCACACTTTCCCGATTCAGCTTCGTTTTCTCGGCGAGGACTGCCAACCCTTCTTGTGTCTGTGTCACATTTCGCAATGCCAGCAAGAACAATTCTGGATCATCCTCTTCGAGCGCGGTGGGTCGGCACTGTCGGCGAAGGGCTGCCTGATGTTTCTTTCTTATTCCTTCTCTTTCCCGTTCCTAGAGGGGCGGCTTGGGGAATTCCCACCGTGTGTGCGTCCAATCATTCCATTCCTTCATAATGACTATTTTAGACAATATGTATACTATAGACATTGTGTCTCAATCGGGAGGATGGACGATGTCCAAACTGACCTACAGGAACAGTCAGGGCGAACTGGTGGATATGGCGGCCGTGGCGGCCACGAAAGTGAAAAATGAATTCGGGGCCATCCTTGAGAAGGCGGCGCATGGAAGCGCAGTCGCCATTACTCGCCACGATGTGCCGAAGGCCGTGCTCCTGACCTATGAGGAATTTGTCTCACTGGTGAAAGATCGCGCCCTCCAGCTCGATGAGCTCAGCACCGAGTTTGATGCGCTGTTGATGGGGATGCAGACGGCGAAGGCTCGGCAGGGCATGGCGGATGCGTTCAAGGCTTCCCCCTCGCAACTTGGGCGCGCCGCCGTCGCTGCCGTGCGCAAAGCGCGCCGGCCATCCTCCAAGCCGCCCCGCCGAACGTCCCGCACTCGTAGCGTGAAATGAGCGTTGAGAGACTGCCGCGCCTCTATGTCATTGCCGGCGTGAATGGCGCCGGCAAGAGCAGCATCGCCGGTTCGACCTTCCGTGCGCTCGGCAGCGACTACTTTAATCCCGATGAGGCCGCACGACGATTCATGGCGGTCAATCCCGCCCTGAGTCAAAAGGCCGCCAACAGTGCAGCATGGCGGCAGGGAGTGAGGTTGCTGGGGCGGGCTATTGGTGAGCGCTTCGATTTCGCATTCGAGACGACTCTCGGCGGCACTACCATCACGCATCTTCTCGCTCAGGCTGCCGGGCAAGGGAGCGAGGTTAACATCTGGTACGTGGGCCTCTCCAGCCCGGAACTACATCTTGAACGGGTGCGAGCGAGGGTCAGTCGGGGAGGTCACGACATTCCCGAGGCGGATATTCGCCGACGTTACGAACATAGCCGACTCAACCTTATTGCACTGCTTCCTCATCTCACCGCCTTGCGGATCCATGACAACAGCGAGGAGGCCGACCCCGCTGCCGGGAAGGTGCCGTTGCCCATGCTGGTGCTGCAGATGGAGCGTTCAAAGATTCTTGGACCGCCGGACCTCTCCTGTACGCCGGACTGGGCCAAGCCGATCGTTGCCGCTGCTCTCAAGTTACCCCGGAGCTGATTTCGTCCCGAGCCTATAACCCCGCGCAGTCGACCTGCTCTTTCTTCGCCCCATTTCTACCTGCGCGT
>JACOEF010000209.1 GCA_024998705.1 Nitrospira sp. | reverse complement strand
TTGTGTGATTCTCGACTCCAAACGGCCCCACCCGCCGGTTCATGTTCAGAGTCGAGTGGTGGCTCCCGCGACAAAGGGAGCCTATCTACAAGAGCACAAAGTAGACGCGGATATGCAGCTCACCAAAGCTGCGGTGCGACTCGCGGATCTGCTGAACCACCTGCAGTGGAAGGAATAAGGTACTGAAACACCACTCCGAGGGATAACCACTACTGCTGCAAGGTTAGTCAGCGACGGATCGGGGCTTCCCCCTTGACACAGACACCCCCTTGGTTGTATCCAATGGATACATGACCCCGGAAGAATTTAAACGCACCAGACTAGCTCTCGGGCTTACGCAACAGGCCCTCGCGGATCAGCTCAAACGCAAGCGGCTCGCGATTACTCGCTATGAAGGTGGGACACGCACCATCCCCGGCGTCGTCGAGGTGGCCCTACAGTCCATTGCACAATCACCCCGAATCGCACTCGTCGGCATTGTGGCCGCCGGGGACCCTATCGAACCCATCCCCCAAACCGAACGCATTGAGGTTCCGAAGAGCATGCTGGGACGAGGAGAAACCTTCGCCTTGCGCGTCAAGGGGACATCCATGCGCGACGACGGCATTCTCCCTGGCGACGTGGTTGTCGTGCAGAAACAGGATATGGCTCGAAACGGACAAACTGTCATCGCGCTCTTGAACGGAGAAGCGACGATCAAGACCTACCATCGCAAGGCCGGCATGATCGAGTTGCATCCGGCTAATGACACCATGACGCCCATCCTGGTGCACGAAACCGACACGTTTCACATTGAAGGCATTGTCGTCGGCGTCATCCGGCATCTGAAACGATAACAGCGCTCATCGGACCGCATGAGCGAAGACCATGGATCGTCAGATTGTCTGCTTTGCCATTCCCTCACTGGAAATCGCGCTGGTACGGTTGAGTCATCCGCAGCTCCGCACCCGTCCGCTCGCCGTTGCTGCACTCGATACCCCTCGCGCACTGATCCGTGGGATCTCCCCTGAGGCAGAACGAGACGGCCTCCACATCGGCATGACGCTCGACCGTGCACGACGACTCTGCCCGTCCCTGCAGGTCAGGCTCCCAAACCCTCATCAGGTCGCCACGGCCACCCACTCGATCCTCGGCGTCATCCAGCGGTATGCCCCAACCTGGGAGCCGTTTCTTCCCGGCTCTCTCTTGATGGACCTCACTGGTACCACCCGCCTCTTCGGGACGGCCTGCGATGTGGCAACCAAGATCCAGACGGAGGTGCTCACACAGTTTCATCTCGAAGGCGCGGCCGGCGTCGGGAGCAATAAACTCGTGGCACAGACAGCCGCGACTCTGATAGCCCCTTCCGAACTCTACGATGTCCGCTCGGGATCGGAGCGCCTCTTTATGTCTCCGTTGTCAATTCGAGCCTTGCCCGGCATGCATCGCCCCTGCATGCGCACGGTACTGAAGCGATTAGATGATCTCAACCTATGCTCATTGGGAGATGTCGCGGACAGCCCTCTCGAAGCACTTGAAGTAGCGCTTGGCACCTATGCCGGACAACTCTCCCGATGGGCGCAGGGCATCGACCCCACACCGGTCCTTCGGCCGGTTGCCCATCCGCGCCTGAGCAACACCATCACACTCACCCCCGATGAGGTGGATGATGCGCGGCTCAAGGGAAGACTGGAAGATTGTCTGCAACAACTCTGTCGCACGCTCCGCAGCCAGCGCCGGATGTGCGGCGGACTCTCCTTGACCCTCCGCTACAGCGATCATCGCGAAGTGAGCACAAAGGCGCGGGTGATGCCGGATACCTGCTGGGAAATCGATCTCTCCGGACTGCTCCAAGGGCTCTTTCAGCGTAGCTTCCAGCGGCGCATCCGACTTCGAGGAATGATGGTCACCCTAGCCGAACTCACCGACTATGCCGAGCAAGGATCGCTATTCGATGCACGACCACCAGAGGAACAACTGACTCGCGACCGGAGCCAGCGACTCGCCTTGGCTCTCGACCGCCTCCATCAACAGTTCGGCGAACAGGCGATTCGCTATGGGAGGGCGCAGTGAATGTCGCCCGACTTCGTGCATCTCCACACCCATTCCTCCTATTCACCCATGTGGGGCACCTCGACGCTTGAAGCCCTCTGCGAGGCCGTTCGTACCCAAGGACACGATACGCTCGCCCTGACTGATACCAATGGGTTGTATGGGGCGATTCGATTTCTTGAGGTAGCGAAGCGCGTGGGACTCAAGCCCATCCTGGGAACAGAAATCATACAGGCCCAGCACCGCGCCGTTCTTTTGGCCAAGAGCCCTGAAGGCTACGGCAACCTATGCCGACTGCTCTCAGCTCGTCATGAGGATGACCCGTTCGAGTTTATTGAGACCATACAACGTTATAGAGCCGGCCTCGTCATTCTGTCGGACGATTTTCAGGCCCTCACCGCGTGGCGGGCACAGTCGGGTGAAGATCTGTACGTTGAGCTGACCCCTGGCGCCGATCTTCAGAAGGCCGTCTCATTTAGTCGCCAGAATTGCATCCCTCCTGTCGCTACCACGCGCGCGGCCTTGCTGCGTCCAACCGACTTTGAGGCACATCGGCTCTTGCGTGCAATCGCTGAGAACACGACGCTCTCCCGGCTTCGACCGGATTGCTGTTGCGCACCCTCGCATTGGCTCATGCCCTCCTCTGTCATGGCTCGCGCCATGCCACATGTCCCTGAGGCGCTCAGCAATACACGTCGCATCGCGAACCAATGTGCCACCGCTTGGGACTTCCAGACCACCATCTTTCCATCCTTTCGTGAGATGTCTGCGGACGGCGCCGTCCAGACGTTACGAACCAAGACCTACAACGGCGCCGTCTGGAGGTACGGCGTGCTCTCTGAGATCGTCCGCGCACGCATTGAGAAGGAGCTCACGGTCATTCGTGAGAAGCGCTTTGCCGATTATTTCCTAGTCGTCAATGAGATCGTTCGCCAAGCGCCTCGCACATGCGGACGTGGCTCGGCAGCCGCCTCCATCGTCTCCTACTGCCTTGGCATCACCCACGTCGATCCGATTCGGTATCACCTGCTGTTCGAGCGATTCCTAAACCCCGGCCGGCATGACCCGCCGGACATCGACATCGACTTTCCCTGGGACGAACGCCCAAAAATTCTCGAATGGGTGTTTGCCCGCTATGGCGCACATCAGGCGGCAATGGTTGCCAATCAAAACACCCTGGCAGCGCGGGCAGCCATGCGGGAAATTGCCAAGGTGTATGGACTGCCGGCGGCGGAAATCGGCAAGGCTTTGGATCTCCTGCACCGTCGAGCCGACTTTGTTGAGGTGACGACTGACGCCACCCTGCAGACGTGGGCCGCACAGGTCTGCAGGGCGCTACGCCTCAACCCGCTGTGGCCGGACATTCTCTTCTGGGCGGGACAGCTTCAAGGACATTTCCGCCATCTCGGGCTCCATCCCGGCGGCGTAGTGCTCGTCCCTGATGAGATTCGCCGGTATGTCCCGGTGGAAACCTCCGCGTCCGGCTGGCCCGTCATTCAATGGGAAAAGGACCAGGCCGAAGATGCGGGACTGGTCAAAATCGACCTGCTCGGCAATCGTTCCCTTGCCGTCATTCGTGATGCGCTGGCCGCCATTGCCACCAACAGCGGCCGCACCATCGACTATGCCGCCTGGGACCCGATCAGCGACACCGCCACGCAGGAACTGATCCGGCGCGGGGACACCATGGGCTGCTTTTACGTGGAGTCTCCCGCGACCCGGCTCCTGCTCAAGAAACTCTGGACGACCATGCCGCCGGCCCAACGCGCCCAGGCAGACGTTTTTGAGTATCTCGTTGCCGTCTCCTCCATCATCCGTCCGGCGGCCAATGTGTTTGCCGATGACTTCGTCCGACGGGCGCACGGACAGCCGTATCGCGCCTTGCACCCGCTGCTCGAGACGGTGCTGGCCGAAACACACGGGATCATGGTGTATCAGGAAGATGTGATGAAGGTGGCCGTCGCACTGGGCGGGTTCTCGGTGCACGACGGCGATCAACTGCGCAAGATCTTGAGCAAGAAACACAAAGAGCGGCAACTGCGGGACTATCAGCGGCAGTTTTACGCCGGAGCCGCGGCACGGCAGATTGCCCGCACGGTGGTGGATCAGGTGTGGGCCATGATGATGAGCTTTGCCGGGTACAGTTTCTGTAAGCCGCACTCCGCCAGTTACGCGCAGGTCTCTTTCAAATCGGCCTACCTGCGGGCGCATTACCCCGCCGAGTTCCTCGCCGCCGTCATCAGCAATCAAGGCGGGTACTACTCCGCCTTCGCCTATCTGTCCGAAGGCAGACGAATGGGACTCACCATGCTTCCGCCCGACATCAACACGAGTGCTTGGGCCTATCGCGGATCCGGCAGGACCATCCGGGTCGGATTGATGCAACTCAAGGGATTGCGCGAAGACTTCGCACAGCACATCGAGGCAGATCGAGAAGCCCATGGCCCCTATCGATCCTTGCAGCACTTTCTCGATCGTCTCAAGCCGGACGCCGCGCAAACCACGTTATTAATCAAGGCAGGCTGCTTCGATTCCGTGGCTGGAGAACTGACCAGGCCCGCACTGATCTGGAGACTTTTCTCCGATCAGTTGGGAAAACCAGTCGGTTATCTGCCGATTCCAGCGGAGTACTCTGATCAGCGGAAGCTGGCCC
>JACOEF010000962.1 GCA_024998705.1 Nitrospira sp. | reverse complement strand
CGATCGTCGATGATGGCCAGGTCGATCGGTTGGGCCTGTTGTCCGGCCGCGTCAAGGGCGATCAACGCCGTAGCTCCATCCGGTGATTCAACGATCAGCGCCCCGAGTCTGGACAAATGCTCTCGTATCATCGTTCGGTGGGTGTGGTTGCCGTCCACCACGAGAATCCGCTGTCCTTGGAGAGACGTCGAGGACGGTGTAGCCATGGGTTCGGACGGGGGTGTTTCGCAGCGCAGGACGAAGGAGAAGGTGCTCCCCTTCCCGAGCTGGCTCTCGACCGTGAGTCGTCCCCCCATCAGCGCCACGATGCGTTTTGAAATGCTCAGCCCGAGACCGGTTCCGCCATACTTGCGGGTGGTGGAGGAGTCGACCTGCGTAAAGCTGTCGAAAATGGAGCCGATCTTCTCGCGTGGGATGCCGATGCCGGTATCCGAGATGGAGAAGCGAAGGGACTTCGACAGCGTCTGATCCAGGATCGGTTCCACCCGGACCACGACTTCTCCGTGCTCTGTAAATTTGATCGCGTTGCCGACTAGGTTGATAAGGACCTGCCTCAGGCGGGTGGGATCGCCGATGAGTGAGACGGGAGCGTCGGGGTGGACGAACGCAATCAAGTGGATGCCCTTGGCATGGGCGCGGACGGCCATCGACTCCGCGGTTCTGTCGACCAGATCATGGAGGTCGAACGGAATCGATTCCAATTCCAAGTGCCCGGCTTCGATTTTGGACAAGTCCAGGATGTCGTTGATCAGTTCCAATAGACTGCCGGTCGCGCGGCTGAATCGATTCACATATTCCTGTTGTACGGCTGAGAGTGAGGTTTCTTGAAGCAGGTCGGCCATCCCGACAATCGCATTCATGGGTGTTCGGATCTCGTGGCTCATGGAGGCCAGAAACTCACTCTTGGCTTTCGTGGCCGCCAGGGCATGGTCGCGCGCCTGTTGCAGTTCTGTGTTTCGACGGGCGAGTTCCGAGGCGGCATCGGCCAGGGCTGTTTCCGCGGCCTTGCGGTCGGTGATATCGGTGATCGATCCCGCCATGCGGACCGCTTGACCTTGGGCGTTCCACATCGCCTGTCCCCGTGCGCGAAACCAGCGGTACTCATCCGTTTTTGTGCGCAACCGGTACTCCGCGTCGTAGGGCTTCCGTTCGCTGAGATGCGCGGCCACTGCAGCCGCGATGCTACGCTCGTCGTCCGGATGCCGGCGGGACGACAGGCTGCTGAAGATGTGGTCGGTCTCGTGGTCGTCATACCCGAGAAGTTCTTTGTAGCGCGGCGAGACATACAGCTCATTCGTCAGGATGTTCCAATCCCAAATGCCGTCGCTGGATCCGCGGACGGCGACCTGATAGCGTTCCTCGCTCCTGCGCAGGGCGGCTTCTGCCTGCTTGGTTTGGGTCAGGTCCTTGGCAATTGCGAGATAGCCGGTGATGTTGCCGAAGGCATCCCACATGGCGGTGACCAATAGGGTAACGGGAATCGGTTGGCCGTCCTTCCGAACGTAGGTCCATTCCCGCTCCTCATGCGTGCCACACCGGACTTCCTCGACTAAGACATCGAATCCTTCGATGGGACGGCCAAATCGGCTCGACAATTCCCGTGCGCGTGACTCCAGTTCGGAAGGACGATGCAGCACGAGTGGCGATTGTTTCTCGACCATCTCGGTCGCTTCGTAGGCAAGCATCCCTTCCGCCCCGCGGTTGAATACGGTAATAAGGCCTTCAGGGTTCATTGCGATGATGGCGACTTCGGTGGCGGAATCGAGTACTGCCTGGAGCCGCGCTTGGGTGTCGAGAATCTTATCCCGGGCCGCCTTCTGGATCGTTTGATCTCGGCAGGTGCAGAGGAGCCACGCTTCCTGATTGTCTTGGGTAGGGAGGAGGACGAAGGAGACTTCAGTGGAGATACTGTCTCCCAGTTTCTTCTTGCCGGTCGTTTCCCCATGCCAATGCCTCGAGTTCATGAGGAGGGGG
>JACOEF010000045.1 GCA_024998705.1 Nitrospira sp. | reverse complement strand
TTATTGACCACCACCGAAAACTGCGTCACGCCGAGCAGCGACAGGAGGTAGCCATGTTTCTTGGATTGCTCGCGCACGCCTTCCAAGGCATCGATGAGCAATAGCGCGGCTTCCGCCCGGGCGGCACCGGAGATCATGTTCTTCAAAAACTCTTTGTGCCCCGGCGCGTCGATGATGATGTACTGCCGCCCGTTCCAGATGAAAAACGTGCGCGCCGTATCGATCGTGATGCCCTGCTCCTGCTCTTCCAGAAACGCGTCGAACAGGAACGCATACTCAAATTCCTTGCCCTGCTGGCGGCAGATTGCCTGCACCTTTTCCAGCTTGCCTTCGGGCAAAGACCCGGTGTCGGCGTAGAGTCGTCCCACCAACGTGGACTTCCCGTGATCCACATGCCCCACGATGACGATGTTGAGGCTCTCCTGCGGCTTGCTCTGGTCGTGCTGTGTCATATGATTCACTCGTTCAATGGAACCTTGGTTCGTAGTCGTAATCGGTCGCCTACTCGCCGGTTATCCAGCCGGCGTAAGCCGCCTCACATGTACCCCTTCTTGCGGAGCATCTCCATGCCTCGCCCCGCGTCCTGTGCCCGACCGGCCCGTTCCGCCACATTACTCCCACGGAGCTCCGTAATAATCTCGTCCACCGTTTTTGCCGTGGACTTGATGGGCGTGGTACAAGGCGCGCAACCCAGACTCCGATAGCGTGTGCCATCCCCCCTGTCCAGGTAGAGATCCATGAAGGGAATGTTCTCGTGCTTGATGTATTCCCAGATGTTGATCTCGGTCCAATCGAGGAGCGGATGAATCCGGATATGCGTACCCGGCGGAAAGGTGGTTTTGAACTGATCCCATAGTTCCGGCGGCTGGTCGCGAAAATCCCAATCCCCGTGTTTGTCGCGCGGCGAAAAATATCGCTCCTTCGCCCTGGTGCTGTCTTCATCCGCCCGCACGCCGAGAATAATGCCGGTGTAGCCCTTTTCTTCGACCAGATTCTTCATGGCCGTCGTTTTTAGGGCCGTACAGCAGACATCCCGCCCCAGCGTATGATTCATCCCGGCGGCCAGGGCCTCTTTGTTCTGGCCCACCACCAGATTGAGGCGCCACTCGCGGGCAATCCGGTCGCGATATTCGATCATGGCCGGGATCTTGTAACTCGTATCCACGTGGAGCAAGGGAAACGGCACATGCCCGAAAAAGGCCTTACGGGCCAGCCACAAGAGCACCGTCGAGTCCTTTCCCATCGACCAGAGCATCGCGAGGTGATTAAAATGCTTATAGGCTTCGCGAAGAATATAGACACTTTGATCTTCGAGTTGACGCAGATGTTTCATGGTTCACCGTCTTCCGTTTACGCTGACAGGCCGACCTTCGGCGCGTTTCCCGCGTTTGATCCGGAGACCGCCACCAATTCAGCCAGCTTGGCTTTGGCCTGACCGGACTCCAACGCGCTTCTGGCAGCCCCAAGATTTCCAGTAATCGACGTCCCCTTGCCGGAGGCATAGAGCAACATGGCCGCATTGAGGAGGACCCAATCCCGTTGCCCGCCCTGAATCTCATTGGCAATGAGCCGCTTGATCAGATCAGCTTCCCGCTCCCGCTGTTCGACAGGGAACCCGGCCATCTCGCGAAAGGTGGCCATCGGTAATCCCGCATCCTTCGGCTGGAAGGTAAACGGCGTAATGCGCTCATCCTTGAGCTCCAAGAGACGCGTGGAATTGCCGATCGACAGCTCCGGATCTCCTTCGACGCCGCGAATCACCAGCGCGCGCGGGCAACTCAGCATACGCAACGCCTCGATCATCTTTTCGAAGTAGGGCGGATGCGACAAACCGATCACCTGTGAGGTGGCGCGGGCCAGGTTGAGCAGGCGTGCTACGGGATGAAAGAAATTGCGCACGCCCAATTCCTGTCTCATCTCCAGGAACCGGCTCACCGGCGGGTGGTACAGCGCCAGATCCAGATACGCGAGCCCCTTCTTTTCCAATTCGGCCCCGACGAGCTTGGCGGTCCTATCAACAGGAATGCCCAAGAGCTTCAGCACCGACGAAATGCCCAATCGATCCGGGGGCCCATCCACTCCGTGCAAGAGCACCACCGCTCCGGCAGCGACCGCAATAATCGCGGCGGGAATGGTGGCGTGAAACGTTTCCCGTTTGCCTGCATAGACCGGCACATCGACGACTCCGAGCCCGGACCGCACCGGCACCGGCGGCACATATTGGCGCGCCGCCGCGGTGAACGCGGCTAATTCCGTGACCGATTCGGACTTAAACCGCATGGCCGTGAGGAACGCCCCGACTTGCGCAGGCGTCGCGGTGCCCTCAATCATAAGGCGCATGGCCTGCTTGGCTTCTTCCCACGTGAGATCCTTGGATGTTTTTTGACCTTTAGCGACTTTGGCAAGCAGATGTTGCATGGATGATAATGACCTTGTCTGATTTCAGGGTGACGATGATATTACTTATGAAGCCCGCACTCGGTCTTGCCGAAATTCTTCCACCGACCGGAACGCGGATCGTCTCCCGGAAGGACAGGTGCCGTACAATGGGTACAGCCGATGCTGGGGTAATTGCGGTCGTGTAACGTGTTATAGGGCACCTCATGGAGCTGGAGGTACGTCCAGACGTTTTCACTGCTCCATCGGGCCAATGGATTCACTTTGACCAGGTTGAATTTTTTGTCCCACTCGATCAACCCGGCGTTCGCCCTGGTGGGAGCCTGGTCGCGCCGGATTCCGGTAATCCAGGCCGAGTATTCGCCGAGAATACGAGTGAGCGGTTCGATTTTCCGGAGCTCGCAGCATTGGTCCGGCTTGCTGGCCCACAACTTGTCGCCATATTGGGAGGCCTGCTGTTCCGGCGTCAACAGGGATTTCATCTGGATGACCTGCGCCGGCTTCAACCCGTACCGCGCGATAATCCGGTCACGCACGTCGAAGGTTTCGGGAAACAGGAAATCGGTATCCAGATAAAAGAGCGGTGCCTCCGGATCGATGCGATGCACCATATCCACCAGAGCGACATCTTCCGCCCCGAAACTGCAGGCGAGCACAATACGCTGCCGATAGGTCTTCAGCGCATACGCCAACACATCCCACGGCTGCTTGTCTTCAAACGAATCGCTCAGCGCCTTCAGCTCTGCGTCGGAGGGTCGTTCAGCGGGCGTCTGTTTTTGGTTCACTCTTCCTACCCCTCGACCTTTTCCACAAGAATCTTAAAATGCTTGGCCTCAGGCTCCAACGGCCCCTCTGCCAGGATCTTGTGTCCGTCATTGCGCAAGCTCATCGGCACATTACGTATAGGCTCTCCGGCGTCGAGCCAGACTTCCAGCTGCTCGCCGTTGTCCATCAT
>JACOEF010000961.1 GCA_024998705.1 Nitrospira sp. | reverse complement strand
AGCAATTCTCCAATGGCGTCAATTCCTATCTCGATACGCACCGCGATCGCTTGCCGGCTGGTTTACGAATGGCTAGATATGATCCTGAACCATGGACGCCGCTTAATTCTGTCGATCTCCTCACATTAGTGAATCTTTCCTTGAGTCTCAATCTTCACGAGGAAATAAGTATCCTTAACATCGTGAAGAAAATCGGATGGGAGAGGGCAGCTTGGCTGGTTCCAGTTTACCCAGACACACCATTGCCATTCGACGAAGCAGCGAAGCTGAAAAGTGTCCATCTCGCATCGATTGACTTGGATCTTGATGAACTGACCCGAGTGTCAAGGAAGGTTGACCAGGCAGTGCTATCTCTTGGGATAGCTGCCAGTAATAACTGGGCAATTGCGAAGGAGCGGACCCAGGCCGGCGCATCTATTCTTGCCAATGACATTCACTTGATGCTTAGCCAACCTCCGATGTGGATGCTGATGCACGTGAAATCCCCGGGTTACGACGTGGCTGGTATTGCTTTGGCAGGCCTACCAGCTATTCTTTTTGGATTTAATGGCCATATCGCTTGGGGTGCGTCCATGGTGATGGCAGATACTCAAGACGTATATCTAGAGGAGCTCAAGCAGATTGACGGTAAAATGCATTATCGCTACCAGGACCACTGGCTTTCCGTTGATGAGCGTACGGAGACATTTAACGTGAGAGGAGAGAGACCAATAAAACGCACCATTCGCGCTACCCGTCATGGGCCACTAATCACCGAAGCGATCGTAGCTCCACAGATGAATCCTATTATGTCGCCTAGCCTCGACAGCGTGGCAGATGTTAAGTACGGGCTATCTCTTCGTTGGGGCGCAACAGAACAAGATGGCAGCTTGGATGTAATTTTTGAAATGGGAAAATCGGCAACATTTCAGGAGGCTTCAGTGCACGCGCAGGACATCCACTTCATCCATTTAAACCTAGTTTTTGCTGATAAAGACAATATTGGATGGCAAGTGACCGGGCGCTATCCGAAACGCAGGGCAGGTAAGGGGCTGTTTCCTTCGCCCGGCTGGACCAACGATTACGATTGGGAAGGATTTTCGCCACTCAGTCTCAACCCGAAAAAACTCAACCCAGTGGAAGGATTCATCGCCACTGCGAATAACCGCACCGTCTCAGAAACGTATCCGTTAGAGCTAACCAACTCATGGTTTTACCCAGAACGCGTTGAACGTATTACTGAACTGATTCAGGAGAATGATAAACATACAGCTGAAACCTCTTTTGCGATGCAGGGGGATCGACTTGATCGCTTCTTTCAAAGGCTCAAAGTCGTACTGCTGAAGAATCACGAGAAGTTGTCTTACTCAATTGACAGATTACCTTCCAGCGATAGCGCAGATGCGCAACGAGCGCTGGCAATGCTAATTGCCTTTGATGGAACTATGTCACCTGACTCCTGTGAAAGCACGATCTACGGAATGTTCCAACATTTCATTACTCAAGAGACGTTTCTCGACGAACTTGGTCCTGTCAATGCCCCCGCGTATTTGGGTCTGGTGAAAATGAGTGTTCTTAGCTACTCCGCCCAACAGGATCACATGCTTCAACGAGAGGATAGCCCGTTTTGGGATGACATTACGACACCTACAACAACTGAAACCAAATGGGACATATTCGCCCGTGCCCTGAGTCGATCTTGGCAGTTTGGGACACAACGACTTGGCTCGGATTCAAGTCAGTGGCGATGGGGCAAGTTACATACGTATCGGTGGGAGAGCCAGGCAACGCAGTTAAAACCGTACCTTGGCAATCTGCAACAGTTCGCCATCGGCATATTGTCCGGTTTCTTGGATCGCGGCCCTTACCCAGCTGGAGGAAACCACAACACCCTCAACCAAGCTTCCTATGCCATTGGCGAAGATTTCAAAGTCTGGATCGTGCCAGCATCTAGGATGGTGGTTGATTTTACTAGAGATGAACCAATGTGGATTATGAACAGCGGGGGGCAAAGTGGGAATCCGGCAAGTTCACATTATGCCGATGGCATCCAACCCTGGCTTTCGTCGGAGAATAGGTCGATGCCGTTCCGCTCTCACAACATCGAACCACAATACACCAACACGCTTCGATTAACTCCGACCTCCCACTAAGGAGGCGTAGACTGCTATCAGCTTAGCGCAATTAAGATAGTTGAGTGGAAACTACCTCACGTTTCAGTATTCACTACCTGGGCCTGAAAATGAATGAGCTGTTCTCCGATCGCATTAACAATGTGGCCCCTTCCTTTATTAGGGAAATACTCAAGGTGGCCTCAAATTCATCTATGACCTCCTTCGCCGGTGGCCTACCCCACCGCGAGCTGTTCCCCATCGCCGCTCTCCGAGAAGCCACGAACAAGGTTTACGAAGATCAAGGTGCCGACGCACTGCAATACAGTAACACTGAGGGCTTTGAACCACTTCGTGAGTATATCGCTCGACGCTATTGGGAGAAGCAAGGCTTGCCTATTTCGATGGAGGACATTCTCAACACGAGCGGTGCTCAGCAAGGCCTGGACCTACTCGGCAAAGTTCTTATTAATGACGGAACTGAGGTGATCATCGAAGAACCTGCCTATTTAGGGGCCATTCAAGCTCTTTCGTTATACCGCGCACGGCTTAACACAGTGCCCATCTCAACTGAAGGGATGGTCATTTCGAAGCTTGTTGATGTTCTCGGACGGTGCAAACCAAAGTTAATGTATGTGGTACCGAATTTCCAAAACCCTTCGGGAATCACATATACCAAAGACAACCGTGAGGCAGTCGCCACCGCCTTGCGAGATTCGCCAACCTTTCTCGTTGAAGATGATCCTTATGGCGAGCTTCGTTTCGTCGGCTCGCGACAGCCTTCTTTTAGGCACTTCTTGCCAGACAAAACCATACTGCTCGGTTCGTTTTCCAAGACGGTCGTTCCAGCTTTCCGGCTAGGGTGGATTGTGCCGCCTCGCCCCCTCATGGGAAAATTGGTGATTGCAAAACAGGTTTCTGACCTTCACACGAGCACATTTGTGCAACGCGTGCTCTGTCAATATCTTTATGATAATGACCTGGACACACACGTGAAGACCATAGTTGAATTCTATGATCGCCAATGCAAGACCATGTTGGCCGCTATTGGAGAATATTTTCCTAAAGAGATTTCCTACACGAACCCGGAAGGGGGAATGTTCCTTTGGGTCACGCTTCTGAAGAAGCAGTCATCAATGGCTTTGCTTGAAAAGGCTATAGAGAAAAATATTGCATTTGTTCCTGGACATCCATTTTACGTTAACGGAGGAGGTGACAACACCTTTCGGCTGAATTTTTCCTCGGCAGGCGAAGATGCAATACATGGAGGAATTGCATTGTTGGGGAAGTTAATAAGAGAGCTCCCAGCGTAACCGGTCGACCGAGATCACTAGTCCGT
>JACOEF010000960.1 GCA_024998705.1 Nitrospira sp. | reverse complement strand
CAACACCATGCCCCGCTCCACATCCTCTTTCTTCGTGCCGCGCAACAAGACGCCGATGTTGTCGCCCGCTTGGCCCTCATCGAGCACCTTGCGGAACATTTCGACCCCGGTCACGATGGTCGTCTGCGTCGGCCGCAAGCCCACGATTTCGATTGCATCGCCGACTTTCACGATGCCCTTTTCGCACCGGCCCGTCACGACCGTGCCCCGTCCGCTGATCGTGAACACGTCTTCGATCGGCATCAAAAACGGCTTATCAATGGCGCGCGTCGGGGTCGGAATGTAGGTATCGACCGCTTCCAGCAACTTCAAGATGGACGGCACGCCCAACGGCCCCTGATCCCCCTCGACGGCCTTCAACGCGGACCCCTGCACAATCGGAATCTTGTCGCCCGGGAAGTCGTACTTGGTCAGCAACTCCCGCACTTCGAGCTCAACCAGCTCGAGCAATTCCTTGTCATCGACCTTGTCCGCCTTGTTCAGGAACACCACGATGTAGGGGACGCCGACCTGGCGCGCCAACAAAATGTGCTCCCGGGTCTGCGGCATGGGGCCGTCGGCGGCACTGACGACCAGAATCGCTCCGTCCATCTGCGCGGCGCCGGTGATCATGTTCTTGACATAGTCGGCGTGGCCCGGGCAGTCAACGTGCGCATAGTGCCGGTTGTCGGTCTCGTATTCGACGTGGCTGATCGCGATCGTCATGATCTTGCTGGCATCGCGGCGCCCCTGACTCTCGCTGGCCTTGGCCACTTCGTCGTAGCTGACAAATTTCGCCATCCCGCGATCCGAACAGATCTTCGTCAGCGCACTCGTCAACGTCGTCTTCCCATGGTCCACGTGCCCGATCGTCCCGATGTTCACGTGGGGCTTTCGTCGCTCAAATTTCGCCTTCGCCAT
>JACOEF010000249.1 GCA_024998705.1 Nitrospira sp. | reverse complement strand
TGCAATCGTTCGGATGCGGCGAGCAAGGCTAAGCCCAATGCGCCGCTTTGTGACGACATGGCTATCGAGCCGGCGAGGGGGAATGTGGACGTGAAGGTGGCGTTGAGCCGCACGGCCGGATCGGTGTTCAGGATGCCGAAGCAATTGGGGCCGACCATGCGCAGGCCCTGTTGACGAACCTTGTCGAGGAGCTGGTCTTGTAGACGGCGTCCCTCTGCGCCGACCTCGGCGAACCCGGCGGTGATGACCACAAGCGCGCGGACACCGGTCGCCGCGCAGTCGTCCACGACAGAGAGCACGGCGTCTTTGGGGACGAGGATGACGGCCAGATCGACCGGCTCCGGCAGTGCACGAAGCGACGGATAGGTGCGTAGGCCGGCGATAGTGGCGGCATGCGGATTGATGGCGTAACAGCGGCCGTGAAACCCGTTGCTGTTCAGCGCGTCGAGCAACCGATAGCCGATACTCTGGGGATCGCGCGAGGCGCCGATGACGGCGACGGCCTGAGGATGGAAGAGGGGTCGGAGCGAAGCCGTGGTGGCGACCCGTTCACGCCACTCGGATTGGAGCACGCTCCGGTCGGTCGGTGTCAGCGAGAGCTCGACCTCCATGTCGCCGCCTTCGACATGTTCTTCCATGGAGAGTCCGGAAGACGCAAACACCTCGCGCATGGCCACATTGTCGGCGTGCGTGATGGCCCAGAGTCTGGTGAAGCCGTGACGGATCGCCAACAGTGCCAGCCGCTCCAGGAGCAGCGTGCCCAAGCCATGCCCATGGAGCCGATCGTCTACGGACATGGCCACTTCGGCCTGATGCGGATTCCGTGCATGATATGAACCGGAGGCGATGACATGGAGGGCTCCGTCCTGCCGGCGCAGGGCAATTATCGTGAGGCTGCGCCGCGGATCGGACGAGTCGCAGAGTGTGCGGATCACCTCGGCTGGTGGCGCAGTTTCGGAGAAAAACCGGTGGCGTCTGGCTTCCGGCGACAGCCGCTCGACGAAGCGCTGCAGTTCATCCGCGTCGCCCGGCTGCGCGATGCGCAAGAGGGCCGTCGTGCCGTCGCTTAGGACAACATGGCCGGAGTCGGGGCCTTCGTCCCTGGATGGCGGCATGGGGAGTGGGCGGATACGTTGCATGACTTACTCCGAGCGCAGGTTCGGTTTCACGAGCAGCAACATGCCGAGCCCGATCATGACTGTCCTGCTGATCAGTTTCAACTAAAAGGCGGGTACGTTGATGAGAGTCACGGGTCGCTGTCTCGCCAATGGCTCCAAATGGGTGAGCGCGGACTGATCCTGACGGATGTCTCGCAACAGAATGTGCCGGGCAGGGCGATGCCGCTGAAAATCGCGAAGGAAGGTTGCGGCTGCGTCACAGTGCGGCAAGCGGCTCGGACACAGACATCCACGCCCACGGTCGGTTGGGAGGCGTGAGTGGATACTTTCGAACCGGGCAGCCACAGGCAGGCGAGGAACAGACCTGCGTATAGACCCCTCCACCGATTCATCGCGTTGCCTGTGGCGTCCGTCGGCTAGCTGACGAAGTCCGGTGTCGCGACTGATCGGATATAGGATAAGACGTCCAGCATTTGCTGGTCGGTCAACTTCCCGCGATACCCATGCATCGGACTGAAGAGTGCGCCGTTCGCGATCGTGATCAGGAGTTCCCAGTCGGTCTTGGCGCGCGAGTTGATGGATTGAAAATTCGCGGGCCTCACAATGAGGTATTGGCCCTCCGGCCCGGCCCCATCCAGTTTGTCTCCATGGCAGCGTAGACATTGCTTTTCATAGATAGCCTGTCCTTCGCGCGGATTGCCTCGGTTGGTTTGAGCGGTGGCCCATGTACTGCCCAGGATGACGAGGCAGACGACCGAAAGAAAGCTGAACGTTTTCATGCGCAGGCTCCTTTATGGTTCGGCGCAGTGCGCCGGATTGAGTTCGGATTCATCGTACGATCAAAACCGGACAGGGCACGTGGTGCAAGAGGGCGTGGGAAATGCTTCCCAACAGAAATCGCTCTAGTCCCTTCCGTCCATGGGAACCGATGATCAAGAGATCGGCCGACTTGGCGCGCTCCGTCAGGATGTCGGTCGGATCGCCGACGGTCACCTGAGTGCCGACCGTATACCGGTGATTCATGACCGAGGCGGCCACGTTCTTCACCAGGTCTTCGGCGGAGCGTACGGCGATCCCGGTCCAATCCTGGAGTGGAAAGAGGCTGAACGGATCGGTGGAAGGAATCTGGCGTACGACGCTGACGATGGTGAGATCGACCGGATTCTTGAACGGATGGCTGAGGAGCCAGGCCTTGATCCGGGCTCCATCCTCATGTCCTTCGATGGCCACCGTCACACGTTTGACCGGCCCCTCTCGTTCTTTCACGATCAAGGTCGTGCAGTCGGCATGGAGCGCAACGCGATGGGAGACGCTGCCCAGCACGAATTCGCCGACGCGGCCTCGTCCGCGCGCGCCGATCACGATCAGGTCTGGATGTGTTTCCCGGGCTTTGTCCAGAATCAGCGCGGCCGGTTTCGCAAATTCGCAGACCCGCGTGATGGAGAGGCCTTCGGAGGGCAGCATGGTGGATGTATGGTCGAGCAGTTGCTGTCCCGCCTTCTCCATGGCTTTCCGGAAGTCGTCGTACCCCTGCAGGTTGCTCACTTCTGCGACGATCGGATACTGGAACATGCCCAGGTCGATACCATGCACCAGGATGACCTCTTGTAGATCGTAGAGATAGGTGACTTCACGAACAGCGACGAACGCCTGTTCCGACCAATCGAGTGCGATGAGGGCGCGCATAAGACTCCTTTCGCTGGCAGGATGCTGAAAAAGTCTTCCCGCGTCGTGTTCGTTACCTGTGAAGCGTCTCTCGCGAACCTGCCGCAGCCGGTGCTGCAACGAGGGCCGATCGATATTTCACGACGGACGGCCGACGAAGGTGGAACTTGTGAGTATCCTGCGACACTATTCATCTCTCTTCCCGTATGCGTGGGCTATTCTGTACACCGGTTCTGCAGACAGTGTTTCCGCATCCACTAGAACAACGGATGCGGTGACGTGCCGAAGGGCATCAAGCGCGGAGCATCGCCGACGTTGCCGCGAATGCGCCACTGCCCTTCGTCGAACTTCATGTAGTGCACCTCCTCATACCTACTGTCGATGGGGACACGTAACCCGCCCGTTTTTGAGAGCCCAGACAAACTGCCTGTACAGGTCACCTCGATGATGGTTTTGGTTCCGGACCCGACCTTGCTCATCCGTGAAAAATGATGGATATCGGACAGTTCCCTGAACTCATCGAACAAATTGGTCCAGACCCTCCGCATATCGGCCTTCTTCAAGCCGTGATAATTGTAGTGCTCCGAATACAGGGCCATGATTCCGTCCACATTGCCGGCGCGCAGCGGCTGTTCGGCTTGTTGGAACGTCGCCAGAACCGCATCGACGGTGGCTTGATCAAGGTCTCCTGCTGCCCCCGGAAGGAGCTGCGTCTCGGCTGCCGCCGGAGACACCGTCACGGTGATCAGCAGCAATCCGCCCACAAGGATCCTGTACCATCGATCCCGCATCCGTTCCGCTCCGTCCATGATCACTCCTGCATGCCGAGGGGGTGCATGCTTACCCGATCCATGTGACGCGGACAAAATCTTCATCCTTGTCATATTGCAGTTCCAATTCGCCGTGGTGAGCGTGTTTCAGCGCTTCGCCGATACGCCGGGGCAAGTGGGTATCGGTGGTGAGGACGACAAGCCCCTCTGCACGGTTTTCGATGGTCATGATGCGAGCCAGCGGGTACTCCTTTTTTTCCTGCGTCTCCGCGTTGTGGATCAGGCCCATGACTTGGTCCCGGTGTTGGTCCTTGTAGGATCCTTTGATCGTGACGAACCCCTTTGGGTTTTTGTCCTGGATGCGCAGACAAGCCGGGCAGACGATCTCATCGGCCCCCGTCGGTTTGGCTCCCCAGGTCCAGCGCCCCTTATGGAACAGCGCTCCGCAGGTCTTGCAGACCGTCGGTTCCTTCAGTTTGCCCGGCATTTTGTAGGAGTCGTGCTGGTATTCTTCTACGAATCGATCGTGGCGCGCTGCATGGCCGCCTTCGGTTGGTTTGTTCATCGGGGTGATTCCTTTTCTGTGCCCGGGCTCTGGCCTACGGCCGGCGCTGTGAGGTTATGATTTGTTGATAAACGCTTCTTCCGCCAGATTGAGATATTGCAGTACTTCCCGGTCTTCGACCTGCTCGAAGTCGCGGTAGAAGTTCCCGACGGCATAAAAGGGGTCCGGGACCCGCAGTACGACCATTTGGTCAACCAGCTTCCGCGCCTCTTCCACAGTCGAGCGCGGACCCACCGGAATGGCTCCGATGACCCGGCGCGGGTTCCCCTGACGGACGGTCGCCACAGAGGCGAAGAACGTCGCGCCTGTGGCGAGGCCGTCATCCACGAGAATTACGGTCCGGTCGTTGAGGTCGGGGAACGGTCGTCCCTGCCGGTACAGGGCCACACGTCTGGCGACTTCCTTTTGCTGCGCCTGCACGGCGGCTGAGAGTTGTCGTTCGGTGAGCGATAAGCCCGATAGTGCCTCACGATTCCAGTACACCGCCCCCGTTTCGCTGACGGCTCCCAGGGCATATTCAGGATTGTCCGGTGCGCCGATTTTTCGCGTGATCAGCACATCGAGCGGCAACCGCAGGGCCAGGCTCAATTGATACGCCACCGCCACACCTCCGCGCGGCAGCGCGAGCAGGATGGCGCTCGGATCGTTGCGAAACGGGAGCAGTTCCTCAGCGAGGAGTTCGCCGGCTTCTTGACGGTTCCTAAACATAACGACCCACTCCCCCTGCCGTTTGCCGGGTATACCGAGACTCGAACGGAGTTACCACCATCCGCTCGTGACCCCCACGCCGATCAGCATGAGCACCGCGACGATCAAGAGCACCATCAGCCACCGGTGATGGTGCGATGCTCCCTCAGGGTGCCAATGGATCTCCCAGGGGATGTCCAGGTATCGAGGATGTCGGAACATGATGGGCTCCTTCCGCTTAGGCCACCTTCACTTCAATCGATTTGGGCTGGGCCTTCTCCGATTTCGGGAGATGCACGTTAAGGATCCCGTCTTTGTATTCCGCCGCGACCTTGCTGCCGTCGGCATCTTCCGGCAGGGTGAAGCTTCGCAAAAAACTGCCGTAGGCCCGTTCCACGCGCTGGTATTTCTTGCCTTTTTCTTCCTTCTCGTATTTGCGCTCGCCGGAGATCGCGAGCACATTGTCCTGAACCGTGAGTTTCACGTCTTCCTTCTTGATTTCGGGGAGCTCTGCCTTGATCAGGTATTCCTTGGCGTCTTCGGTAATATCGACCACGGGAGACCATTCTGCGACCGAGATTGCTTCCTTCTGGCCATCTGCTTTGGCCGGCGTCCGGCCCCAGAGAGTGGACAGGCGTTTCTCAACCTCCTCAAGTTCTCGCCACGGATTGAACTGCATCCGAAATGGTTCCCAGCGTGTGAGTCCACTCATGATCATGTCTCCTTTGCGGTGGGGTTAGTTGAGCATGAATCGGAGTCTTGCCATACATTCGACAGATGCTGTTGTGAAGCTGCTCATCCTGCAACGGAACTGTTGCAGACTCGATGCCAGAAGAACAGGTGGTTGCCATGCCCGGGGGACGTGCGAAAGTTCACTTGCTTAGGAGTATGGGCAAGCAGTGGCGTGCTTCGACCGATCTGTGGGGTGGGGCGATACGGGGCAGCAGCCGGGGGCTGCAATGGTGCCAATTACCTCATTAATTTGAGCAAGGACATGATTACCAAGATAAATGAAGGGAGGTGGAGCCAGGATAAGGTCGAAACCCCCGCTTCCGTGCTGCGTGAGTAGGTTCGGGGGTCGCGCCTGTCGCAATTTCGGGGTCTGGTCCGAAGGGACGCGCTTCTATCTCGGTGCCAGTAGGAGGCACGGCTCGCACAAGGAGCCCGATGAATGGGGAGCGCGGGACATTCAGGCTGTGTGATTCGCCGGAGTGTTCGGAGGGATCCCGCTCAGTGGGCAGGTCCGATCTCCACACGGGAGCGGGTTTTTTTGTGATCGTTGTTCCGAAGTGGAACGGCAGATCGTTCTAGGCGAGAAACGCCTTTCGAACCTTGAGAAGGAACGCATCGGCCAGTTCCGGACGAGCCTGTTGGGAGCAGGTACGGAGTCGCTGCGCCGCTACGTCCGCCCAGTGTTCCCCCATATCGATGACCTCGCCGGGACGAAAGTGCCCGGCTTTGATCTTGGCTACGGCTTCACCGACCGGAGTTTCAGAAATCCTGATGCTGAACGTTCCCCGTTCGAGTAATTCACAGAGGTTGAAGAGCACCCGCACATAGGCCGCCGCGTACTTCGCGGGTCGGCCATCCTTTTTCTCCAACATCTTCTTGCGCTGGTTGTCGCAGTAGTTGAGGAACGATTCATAGGCCGCCTGCGCCGACCAGAGGCGCGGAAACAAGTGGCGGAGTTCTGCGCCCCAGTCATCCATGGTCACCACCGGCGCCACCAGCGTTTCGAGCACCAGCGGATGGCTTTGTAATGCCAATTGCAGAAAGTGGCCGATTTCCCAGGCCGTCTCGTCGTCTTCCTCCTTCATCATCCTCGTGCCTTGATACTTAAAGCCGACACGAAAGAGTTCGGCGGTGGGCAGGACGAAGACACTGCGAAAGTCCTTGTCGCTTTCGGGCCCGGCCAGTCCATGGGCGTGTGAACCCACCACCACTTTGAGAATGCAGGAATCGGCCGATGATGTGGGTGTGTCTGTCATGATCGTGCGGCGGAGAGTCGGGCCAGGCAACCGTTCAAGGTCATGTAGTGAGGGTAGTCGGCTTCCGGAATCTCAAGATGGAACTCCTTGTGAAGCGCGACGACGAAGTTTAGGAAGTCCATCGAGTCGAGGTCGAGTTGATCGCGGAAACTCACGTCCGGTTGCAGCGAGGCCGTATCCGCCTCAGGCGCGATCTCGCTCAGAATACGGAGCACCATTGTTCGCGTCTCATCTCCGGCCGTCGGCTTGCTCATAATGATTGCGGCTCCTGTAACAGGCGATCGATCTCAGCCAGGAACACTCCTCCTCGGTGGCCGTCGGACACGCGGTGGTCGGCGGAGAGCGAGGCGATGAGAACCGGCCGCGCAACAACCAAGCCATCGGCGACCCAGGGGCGTTCGACGACTTTGCCGAAGCCAACCAGTGCGACCTGCGGAGGATAAATGACTCCGAACACAGTTTCCACTCCCTGTTCACCGAGGCTTGTGACGGTAATCGTCGGGTCGGACAGTTCCGAACTTCGTAACGAGCCGGCCCTGGCGCGCTTCACCAGGTCTTGAAAGTGCTGCATCAGCTCGCTGAGACTGAGTCGATCCGCGTCGTGCAGCGCGGGTGCGACCAGTCCACCCTGGCGGAGGGAAATGGCTGTGCCGATATGAATCCGTTCGCTCCGGCCGGCCTCGCCGTCCTTCCACAGCGCGTTGAGTTCGGGCACCCGTCGCAGCGCGAGGGCAACCGCTTTGATCAGCAGGACACCGTAGAGGAGACGCTCCGTGACGGGGCGCTGCTCGTTCGTCTCCGTGAGCCACGAGATCGCCCGGCCCATGTCGATGGTGGTGCTGAGATAATAGTGAGGGATGTCCCGCTTAGATCGGGCCATGGCTGCGGCGATGGTTTGCCGCATCCGTGCCTGACGGTCGGTTCCGCTGACTGGCTTGGCGCCCTCCGCAGTTGTTACGGTGGCCCGTTCAACATCTTCGAGAGTGATGGCGCCTTCAGGACCGGTTCCCTGCAATTGGCCGGCGTCGATGCCTCGTTCAGCGGCCAGTTTTCTTGCCGCCGGTGATATGCGCACTCGGCCGGGCTGAGTCGTCGCAACAGGTATGTCCTCCGTTCGAGGGACAGGCGGCGGGGGCGCCGGTGGAGTGGCGATCGTCTGGGGAGACGCGATACTCGTTGTCGGCCGGCCTTCTTCGCGAATGATCGCCATGACCGTGCCGACCGGAACCTTGTCGCCCGGTCGGCTGATGAGTCGCTCGATGATGCCTGTGGCATGGGCCTCGACGTCGATGGCGGCCTTCTCCGTGTCCACCTCGGCGATGATGTCGCCCTTGGTGATCCGGTCACCTGCGCGCTTTTTCCACTGCACCAACGTGCCTTCGGTCATGTCGGCGCCGAGTGTCGGCATCAGGAATTCAGCCATGATGGAGTCTCCGTGAAACATGACACGGGAACGGTGAGGGATGATGGAGCACAGGAATCTCCGGTGGTTATTTCAGTAATCTGTGAACCGCTTTTACAATCTTGTCCGGCTGCGGCAGCGCCGCGTCTTCAAGGTGCTTCGGATAGGGGATGGGAACTTCCTCGCTACAGACGCGCGCGACCGGGGCATCCAAATCGAAGAAGGCCCCTTCCATGATCTGTGCGGAGATTTCCGCCGCGAAGCTTCCCGTGCGCCAGGCTTCGTCGATGACCACGGCGCGGTGAGTCTTTCGAACGGAGGTGAGGATCGTGCCGATGTCGAGTGGGCGCAAGACGCGCAGGTCCAGCACCTCTGCATCGATGCCCGCTTGGGCCAGGTCTGTGGCAGCGGCCAACGCCTTCCATAAGCTGCCTCCGAAGGTAATCAGACTCACATCCTTTCCGGGTCGGCGCACTGCGGCGCGGGAAATATCGACTGCGGGCTGGTTGTCTTCCCATTCGCCTTCCATGGAGTAGAGGTAGGCATGTTCGAAAATAAATACCGGATCCGGCTCCTGGACTGCGGTGAGCAGCATACCCCGCGCATCGGTGACGGTGGCAGGCGTCAGGACAGTGATGCCGGGAATGTGCGCATACCACCCTTCCAGACTGTGCGAATGTTGCGCCGCCACCTGGCGGCCGGCTCCGGTGGCCATCCGAACGACCAGCGGGACGTTGAATTGTCCGCCGGACATATGCCGGAGAGTGGCGGCGTTGTTGAGAATCTGGTCGAGTGCCAGCAGGCTGAAGTTCACCGTCATCACTTCCACAATTGGACGCATCCCGCCCAGGGCTGCGCCGATACCGGCGCCGACGAACGTGCTTTCCGACAGCGGCGTATCACGAATACGTTCGGGGCCGAACTCGTCGAGAAAACCTTTGCTGCACGCGTAGGTGCCGCCGTATCGTCCGACATCTTCCCCCATCAGAAACACCCGTGGATCGCGTCGTAGGGCCTCGCGCAATCCGGACCGCACCGCCTCTCTGTAGGTCATCTTGGTCATGGCAACAAGCCGCTCGTTGTGCCTCCGGAACGCGTCACGCCATGCGATTTACGCGTCACGTTGTCGAGTGGATACATCCTTATTGAGATCCTGGACCGGCTCCCAGGGGGCAGCTTCGGCGAAGGCCACGGCTACCTCGATCTCGCTTGTAATCAGCGCCTCTATTGCTTGGAGATCGTCGTCGCACAGCAATTGTGCGTGGCGAAGGTGCTGTTCGAACGTCGCAGTCGGGTCGCGCCGCTTCCAGTCGTTGACCTCCTCCTTCGTTCGATACAGTTCGGCGTCATACATGGAATGGGCGCGAAAACGATAGGTCCGGTACTCCAGTAAGTAGGGGCCGTGACCGTTTCGGACTAGATCGAGTGCGCGACTGGTTGCGGTCTCAACCGCCAGGACATCCATGCCGTCGACTGTGTCGGAGCCCATCGCATAGGCATTCGCCTTGGCGGCAATATCCGGTTGCGATTGATGGCGGGCCAGGGCGGTGCCCATCGCATAGAAGTTATTTTCACAGAGAAACAGCACCGGCAGTTTCCACAAGGCGGCCAGGTTGAGGGATTCGTGGAACTCGCCCTCTGCCACCGCGCCATCGCCGAAGTAGCAGCCGGTCACACGCGTGCGACCTTGCATCTTGTCGGCCAGCGCCAGACCGACGGCGACGGGTAATCCTCCGGCCACGATGGCCAGGCCTCCGTAAAACCGGTGCGAGGCATCGAAGAAGTGCATCGAGCCTCCTCGTCCGCGCGCGCAGCCGGCAGCCTTCCCGTACAGCTCGGCCATCAGGTGATCCATCGATGTGCCGCGCACCAGCGCATGGCCGTGCTCCCGATAGGTGGCGACGATCGCATCCTCATTCGTGAACAACGGGATAGAGCCGGCAGCCACGGCTTCTTCACCGATATAGAGATGCAGAAAACCGTGGATCTTCCCTAACTGATACAGTTCGGCGGCCCGTTCTTCGAAGCGGCGGATCCGGAGCATCTGCCGCAGCAGGTCACGCCCGTGGTTCCCTGTCAGAGAAGTCGTCATGTGGTGCGTTCCATATCGAGACCGGTCTGCTTCAATCGCGCACGGAGCTGTTCGATCTGTTCAAGCAACTCCAGCATGGCGGCAGCGGCATCGAGGCTGGCATCAAAATCCCGTTGGAGACGAGCCATTCGGCGGGCGCAGGTGAGATCCGCCGCGTGAAATCGCCAGGTTGAGGTCTCGGGCCCCTCCGGTTCCAAGACCCCGATGGCGACCAGTTCGATGATCCATTGACTCTCTGCTCCGCAAGCCCTGGCCAACTCCTCGATCGACAACACGCTTTCGTCACCGATCACCGTGCCTATCAGAATGTCCTGTGGCTGCTCCATTCAGACCCCCAGTGTCTGGCGCGGATTGAATGCCAGCTCCTGCGCCATGGTGTGATAGATTTCCTGCGCACGTTCGCTGTCCGCCGGCGGAAGCACCACCTCGAGGATGAGATACAGATCTCCCGCCGGTTCGCCGGGAATGCCGCGCCCCTTGAGCCTGAGTTTGCGTCCGCTCCGCGATCCCGGCGGGATTTTTACCTCGACCACTCCGCTCGGCGTGGGTGCCTTGGCCGTTGCGCCAAGCGCCGCTTCCCAGGGGGCAATCGGCAATAAGAGTGAGAGGTCTCGGCCCTGCACCTGATACAGCTTGTGGGGATGAAAGTGAATTTCAAGGTAGAGGTCACCGGGAGAGGTTCCCGTGATTCCCGGAGCCCCTTGCCCAGCCAGCCGGATGTGCTGGCCTTCTCGAACCCCGTTGGGGATTTGCACGTTGAGCGATCGCTCCCGCAACTCCGGCCGGCCTTGCGCATTCACCTGCGGCGCGCGCAGGGTCAGCGTCTGCGTTCCGCCGCGAAACGCATCCTCGAGCGGGATGAAGATCTTGGCATGATGGTCTTCACCACGGGTATGCGTGGACTCGGCGTGGCGGGAGAAGTTGCCGAAGAGGGACGAGAAGAAGTCGCTGAAGTCGGCCGCTTCTGTTGCGGACGCTCCGCCCTGGGTGAATTCGAAGCCGGCGCCCCATTCGGGCGGCGGTGTGAATTCCTGCCCCTCGCGCCAGCGATTGCCGAGGTCGTCATAGGCGGCGCGTTTCTCCGTGTCCTTGAGCACCTCGTACGCCTCGCCAAGTTCCTTGAAGCGTGCTTCTGCTCCCGGCTCTTTGTTCACATCCGGGTGGTGCTTGCGCGCGAGTTTTCGATAGGCGCTTTTGATCTCGTCGGCTGTCGCGGTGCGCTCAATGCCGAGGGTTTTGTAGTAGTCCTTAAATTCCATGCTGCCTCGTTCCCGGTTGCTCAGTTACGCACGTCCATCTGTTTCCAGACAGGTGGTCCGCTACTGAGGGATCATTCATCATCGCTGCTACGCTTCCAATGTCGAGGTATCGCCTTCCGGCAAGCCGAGCTCACGCGCCTTCAGCAGGCGTCGCATGATTTTCCCGCTTCTCGTTTTCGGCAGGGTCGGAAGAAATGCGATCTCTTTCGGCGCGATGGCGGCACCGAGGCGCGTCCGCGCGAAGCCGAGCAGTTCACGCCGCAAGGCGTCGCTCGGCTCATACCCGTCTTTCAAGGAGACAAAGGCTTTGACGATTTCCATGGCCACCGGGTCAGGTTTGCCGATGACCGCGGCCTCCGCCACCGCCTTGTGTTCGATCAAGACGCTTTCGACTTCGAACGGGCCGATGAGATGGCCCGAGGTCTTGATGACGTCATCCGCCCGGCCTACGAACCAGAAATATCCGTCGGCATCTTTTTGGGCCACATCGCCGGTCAGGTACCAGCCGCCGGCGAAGCACTTCTTGTAGCGCTCCGGCTCATTCCAATAGCTTCGAAACATCGAGGGCCAGCCGGGGCGTAGCGCCAATTCCCCCTGGAGCCCCGGTTCCTTCAGGACCTCGACCTCGCCGGACTCGGTCGTCTTCACGATGCCGGCTTCGATCCCCGGCAATGGTCGCCCCATCGAACCGGGACGAACGTCCATCGCCGCGTAGTTGGCGATCATGATGCCGCCGGTCTCGGTCTGCCACCAATTGTCGTGGAACGGGCGGCCGAAGGCCTGCTCTCCCCAGACGACGGCTTCAGGATTGAGGGGTTCTCCCACGCTGGCGAGAAAACGCAATCGCCGCAGGTCGTATTTCCGCACGAGCGCCACGCCGACTTTCATCATCATACGAATGGCCGTCGGGGCCGTGTACCAGACAGAGACTCGTTGGTCCTGCAGGATTCCATACCAGCGTTCGGCTTCAAAATCCGCCTCGTCCACGATGCTGGTGAGCCTGTTCGTCAATGGGGCGATGATGCCGTAGGACGTGCCGGTCACCCAGCCGGGGTCAGCGGTGCACCAGAAGATGTCCATCGGATGGAAATCGAGCGCGAGTGTGCCTGTGATGTGGTGGGCCACGACGGCGCCGTGTACGTGGAGCGCCCCTTTGGGTGTTCCGGTCGTGCCGCTGGTGAAATGCAGGAGGGCCGCGTCTTCCGGATCGGTAGGGCCGATTCGATAGGTGCTTGGGGCCTGTTCGAGCAGCTGATGAAAGTTCTGGGTCCCGGGTAGGTCAGTCGACTGCTGTTCATCGCCGATGAGCAGAACATGTTTGAGGTGAGGCAATGTCTCGCGGATGCCGGCCACCTTGCGCTGATAGAGCGATTCGGTCGTCACCAGCACCGTGGCCTGGCCGATCGTGAGCCTGGCGCGAATGGGTTCCGGCCCGAAGGCTGAGAAGAGCGGGCAGAAGACGGCACGGTGTTTCAGCGTGCCCAGAGCGGTGATGTAGAGTTCGGGGATGCGGCCGGCAAGGACGAAGACTCGATCTCCCTTGATCGCCCCGAGCGTTTGCAGGACGTTGGCAAAGCGGTTTGTCAGCTCGTCGAGACGCGCATAGGAATAGTTCTCGACCTGCCCGTTTTTCCCCAGCCAGCGGATGGCGGTCTGTTGCGCCTGCGCACCGGTTGCATGGCGCACCACTGCTTCATGCGCCATGTTCAGTCCCTGCCCATCTGGAAGGCCATCCAGTTCGGCGCGCGCGTTCTCCCACGAAAACCCCTTCCGCACCGCCTCGTAATCATGGAGGTTTGGGATCGTTTCCCAGTCGCGCCTCGATTTGATGATCGGATTCCACGGCATGGTGTGGTTTACACTCCCAGGAGTCTGTCCGAGTCATCCTTCGTTGCGAGGCCAAGGAGCTGCTGGTAGATGCGAGGTTGCAGGCGCGAAAAGTCCGGAAACGTATTCACTGGAATACGGTGAGGAGTTTTTCGGGCCGAGAACGACGCAGATGCCGGCTGCTCGTTTGCCGCAGCAGAATGGCATGACTCGGACGGCCTCCCAGCATGCATTCTGCAAGGCATAGACCATCGACGTTCCTGAAGGCCGGAGTGAGAGACAACGGCAATCCCGCTGGTTATTGCGCCACTGGCGAGGACTGCGGATAGTCACCTGTAGCATTATTCGCCAGTGTGAAGAGGAGAGACGTGGATAATCGCGCCAAGAGCGACGGGACGCGAGTATTCATCATGGGCGCTGTCCGAAGTGACTGCCGCAACTTCAATGCGATATTTCGTGCCAATCCGGAGTATCGGGTGGTCGTCGGCAGGGCGAAGCAATCATGAATCCTTTTCACGGCGAACTACTCCAATAAGAAACAGGAGACAGAAGGCCGCTTCAGCGGAAAAATAAAAGGAGAGTTATATGGTGACGCACCCGACACAGATTGCTCATGATCGATGCGATCGCTGCGGAGGGCTGATGGTGCGCGAGGAGATTCGCGAGGTCAACCAGGTAGGGTGGCGTTGCGTGATGTGCGGGGAGCACATCGATCCGCTCATCCTTGAGCATCGCCGGAAGATGCGTACGCCTGAAGGCGCACGGCAGCTCCTGGCCAGGAGCGCGAGCGCCGGAATGAACTAATCTTCCTGACCATCACGAAGCCGATTTCTTTCGCCGGTGGTGGCGGCGAGTCGCTGAAACCAGCAGTTGTTTGATGCGATAGGCCGGTTCAACCAGCCCGAGGCTTAGAAAGCTGGGTGTGAGCAGGGGCTCGGAGCGTGTCTTGCCTTGAAGGTACAAGTCGACGTGGTTGCCTCCCGCCAGCAGGGGCAAGCTCTGGATCCTGGCCTGGGTGACGATGCCGAGTAGCGTGACCGCCCCTCCCGCAGTGAGATGTCCTTCCCGATCTATGGTAATGGGAAGCCGGAAGACCGGTCCCCCGCTGTTGCCGGGAAACACGTGGCTATCGATGAGAAAGACTTCTGAGCCGGGGCGGGTCGGCGAGACCCAAGAGACGATGCCCTGCCGGACAATCGCGCGTGGTGAATCGGGAATATCGAACGCCGCAGGATAGCCTAGCACCATGATGGGGACGCCTTCATAAAGCTCCGCCGTCGTGGCAATGTCCATCCATGTAATGGAAGAGGGGGCGCCCGGTTTCGGCTGGCGCATGGTGAAGGACAGCGGAAGACAGGCAAGATCTACGGCTTTGTCCGGGTGAGGGTACCAGCAGCGCCGTCCTGCTTCGGTCAATTGAAGCGGAATTTCCAGGCCCTGTTTCACTCTCCGGCCAGGCGTCTGGGGGAATACGATCCCGAGCGTGGAGGGCTGCCAGTGGTCAGGTGGGTCGAGGAAGACATGTTTTGCGGTGACCAGCCAGGATTCCTGCCTGCCGGGTCCGTGTAACGAGAAGAGCACACCGGTGCCGACCACGGCAAAAAACTTCTTGGTTGAAACCCGGCCGTTGCGGGGTCGTATGTCGGCTTGCTGAATAGACCCGATTGCCACCGTCGCAGCCCGCCAGCGATCGATCCATCCAGCCATCCTGTCGTGCCTCCATCCGTACAGCGGCTCAGTATACTATCCAATATCTGAAACCTGCGAGGGACATTTGCGCCCGCCGCGTCACGGATTTCAAGAGCTTGGGAGAGGCCAGTTGGGCCGATGTGTTCGTTATTCTGTTCCGCTCGTCGGGTGTTCAGAGAGACACCCTCATGGAGGCGTTCCGCGACAGCGCCGATTCCGTCACTGGGGAAGAACGCGACGATCCTCTAGCCCGCATGATTCATGAGTGTTTCTGCTGCAATTGCGGATTCGCAGCTGCGACCCGCCTGTCGGCGGGCGGTCTCGCCGCCCGGTCGGTCGACATCCTGCTCAAGGATGCCTTCCCTCCCCACGACTCCGTGCGCCAAGACACGGCCGGCTCACCGCCTCGCCGGCGTCCGCAAGCGTGGCTCGACTTATTCGTCGAGCCGCGGACCTCGCGTCGCTACTCCGCACGTTTGCGACGAACCGTCATGCATCATGCGAACTAGCAAGGCTCGTGCTTGTCTGTGTTGGCGGCGGTTGGCCCGCTCATTGCTTGAAAGCGAGTGGTGATGGCGAAGGCCGGGCTTTGTTCACCGGAACGAGCGGATCGCAGGTAAGAGGGCCATGGGTGCGGGCAACCCGGCAGGAGTCGCGGAACGATCATGACCGTGCATAACGCCGAGGTCGCGACAGCCTTCGAGGAAATGGCTGATCTGCTTGAGATCGAAGGCGCCAATCCCTTCCGGGTCCGAGCCTATCGGTTTGCCGCGAGAACGTTACGCGATCTTCCGGATGAGGTGGGGGAGATGGTGGCGACGGGCCACGACCTGACCAGCCTGCCGGGTATCGGCGACGACCTGGCGGGAAAGATCAAAGAAATTCTCGCCACAGGAACCTCGGCGGCCTTAGAAGCTCAGCGAAAAAAGGTCCCGGCGACGCTGACGGAGTTGCTCCGCATCCCCGGGCTCGGGCCTAAGCGAGTGAAGACGCTCACGCAGGAGTTGAAGATCCGTAGCCCTTCCGAATTGCAGAAGGCGGCGCAGGAGGGCCGGGTCCGGACCTTGGCGGGATTCGGGGGAAAAACCGAGCAGCATATTCTTAAGGCCTTGGCCGCGCGTCTTGCCGAAGCCCCACGGGTGAAGCGAGCCGTGGCGACCCCCTATGCCGAGGCATTGGTGGCGTATCTGGAGCAAGCTTCAAACGTCAGTCGAGTCATCGTGGCAGGGAGTTATCGTCGTGGACTGGAAACCATCGGCGATCTGGACATTCTGGTGACGGCTCCTGCGGGGCGGACCGTCGCGGATCGGTTTGTGGCCTATCGCGAAGTCCGCGACGTGCTGGCGCATGGCGAGACGAAGGCCAGTGTCCGCCTTCAGAGCGGCCTGCAGGTGGATTTGAGAGTCGTGCCGCAAGAAAGTTACGGAGCAGCGCTGCTCTATTTCACCGGGAACAAGGCGCACAACGTCGTGCTTCGGCAGCTGGCTCAACAGCGCGGGATGAAGCTCAATGAATATGGCCTGTTTCGTGGGGACAAGCCTGTTGCCGGAGAGACGGAGGAATCGGTTTACGCCGCCCTCGGCCTGCCCTGGATTCCACCGGAATTGAGAGAGGGGCGGGGAGAGATCGAAGCGGCAAAGGCCGGGCGACTCCCGCACCTCGTGGATCTGCAGGATCTGAAGGGCGATCTCCATGCGCATACGAGAGCGACCGACGGCCGGCACAGTCTGTCGGAAATGGCAGAGGCCGCCCGGCTGCGGGGATGGCGGTATTTCGCCATCACCGACCATTCCCGCCGGTTGACGATGGCCAAGGGCCTCGACTCCGCCAGGTTGCTGCAGCAAATGGACGACATCGATCGGCTGAATGCCACCCTGTCAGGGATCACGATTCTCAAAGGCATCGAGGTCGACATTCTGGAAGACGGGAGTTTGGATTTGCCGGATGAGGTGCTCGGCCGGTTGGATCTGGTGGTCGGCGCGGTGCACAGCCGGTTCAACCTTTCCCAGCGGACGCAGACCGAGCGCATCATGAAGGCGATGGACCATCCGCACTTTTCCATCCTGGCCCATCCCAGCGGGCGCCTGATCGGCCGGCGCGAGCCGTACGACGTGGACATGCTCCGCATTATACGGAAGGCGCGCGAGCGCCGGTGCTTTCTTGAAGTGAATGCTCAGCCTGAACGATTGGATCTGACGGACATCCACTGTCGGATGGCGAAGGAGGAAGGCCTGTTACTGGCGGTGAATACGGATGCGCACAGCAGGCTGGATCTGGAGCATGCGCGATTCGGCATCGGGCAGGCCAGGCGGGGATGGCTTGAGAAAGCGGATGTACTGAACACCAGGTCGTACGCGGAATTGAGGAAGCTGCTGAAGCCGACGATGGAAGGCTGAGGCCGGCATGGGAGACGGGTGCCCGGTGCCGATCCTGTGATGCGTTCGATGTCGGAGGGAGGGCCATGATGACGGAGAAAGCCGAGTTGTTGGCAAAGGCCTCGAAACCGGCGGAAGCGGCGTTGCGGCTGCATGCATACTACAAGGGAAAGATGCAGACGTTGCCGAAGTGCGCGATACGGAGTCTGGAGGATTTTTCGGTGTGGTACACACCGGGCGTGGCGGCTCCTTGCAAGGCGATCCAGGCCGATCGTGAGCTTGTGTACGACTATACGAACAAGGGGAACACGATTGCCATTGTCTCGGATGGCACCAGAGTGCTGGGGCTGGGCGACATCGGGCCGGAAGCGGGGCTCCCCGTGATGGAAGGGAAGGCGCTGCTCTTTAAATATATGGGCGGGGTGGACGCGGTCCCGATCTGTCTGGATACGAAAGATCCCGATGAACTGATCCGGACGGTTCGGCTCCTGGCCCCCTCGTTCGGTGCCATCAATCTTGAAGATATTGCGATGCCGAAGTGTTTCAGGATTCTCCGCGAACTGCAGGACGACTGCCCGATCCCGGTCTGGCACGACGATCAGCAAGGAACCGGAACGGTACTGCTGGCAGGTCTGATCAATGCGCTCCACGTGGTCGGGAAACAGATGGGGCAGGTTTGGATCGCCATGATCGGGATGGGCGCCGCGAATGTGCCGACCTATCGATTCCTCACAGCCAGTGGAGCCGATCCCTCTCGCATGGTGGCCTGCGACGCAGGAGGAATCCTCGGAACATACCGGCAGGAATACGAACAGGACCCCGCGTTCGGCGAGCAATGGAACGTCTGTCGCCACACCAATCCGGCCGGTCTACGAGGCGGCATTGCCGAGGCCTTACAGGGGGCGGATGTCTGTGTGGCCTTCTCAGCCGGCGGTATCATCAAGCCGGAATGGGTGAAGGGCATGGCCAGGGACGCCATTGTGTTTGCCTGTGCCAATCCGGTTCCGGAGATCTGGCCCTGGGACGCGAAAGACGCAGGCGCACGGATCGTAGCCACAGGCCGCAGCGACTTCCCCAACCAGGTCAACAACTCGCTCGTATTTCCCGGCATCTTTCGCGGCCTGCTTGATGTACGGGCGCGGGCGATCACTGATGAGATGGCGATCGCTGCGGCTCACGAATTGGCCCTGTGCGCCAGGGAACGTGGAATCCATGAAGACAGCATTCTGCCGACGATGGACGAATGGCAGGTGCCGATGCGGCTGGCGGTGGCGACGGCGACCAAAGCCCAGGAGCAGGGACTGGCGAGAGTGCCCAGGACACGCGACCAGATCCACATTCTGGCAGAGTCGAAGATCCGTTCGGCCCATGAGGCGATGCGCGTGTTGCTGAGAGAGGGACTGATCGTCGCGCCGCCGGCGGCAAGGGAATGAGAAGAGCGGTGGAGGCGGGAACCGCGCTGGCCATGCAGGACTAGGCGCAGGGTTGAGTTGTATGAATCGGTACTTAAGAGGGCAGACAACGTCGGGTGAATTCGGCCCTGGAAAGGCCGCTCCCGGCCAAGTGCGGAAGTTCGGCACCGAGATCGCACCGCCATAAAGCGGTCCTAACCTTGTCGCATTGACGCGACAAAATCACACCGAACGGTGGGCGCGTCGGCTCAATTTGGATGTCAGGCTTGGTCGCTATCCTGATCGGAAGCCTTAAGCTGTTTGAGCCTCTTCATGATTTCGAGACCAGCACGATTGTACGCCGTGAGATCGTCGCCGTAGGGATCCCGAACCTTCCAAAGTTTCAAGATCGACTCTTGTGCTCCAAGTCCACTTACAACCTTGGCTGCTTCTTTGTCCAGCGCGATGATTAAACTGAATCGCGTCAGTTCCACTGCCCTGACATCTCTCGGAACGTGACCGGACGCGTCGATGTTGAAGTTTTGCCTGAGCGTGAAAACCGCGTTTTCTGCATCCTTTGCAGGCTGTGGCTTAATGCCAGCCGACTCGAACATCACCGCTTTCCCAAACATCTGGCGACCCAGGTATTCGGCGAGCACGCTTCTACAGCTATTACCAGCGCAAACAAACAACACTCTCGGCGGTGCTGAGCCGTCGCTACCCATGATACGCTCTGGCCTCCGAACTTACCCTGTACCGTCGACGGCTATTGCCCAGCCTGTGCCTTACATTGCGATCAGAAAACTAACGCTTGAGCTCGGCCGCGTGCGAAGGCCGTAGCACGTCGGCTGGAGCGAAGGGTTAGGCAAACCTGTCAAGGAATGCCAAAGCGTTCGTATACTTTTTGGCCGCTTCTGACGGTGCATTTGCCCGCATGGTCTGCAATGCCGTGCGATATGGATTCTTTCCGTTTACTGTCCCGTTGTTGAATGCGAATGCATACAAATTATCAACTGGCGCATTTCTCAAAATGTTGCGGTCTGAGACCTTCCGGTAGTGCGCTCGCTGCTCTAGAGGCAGCTCAACTTTCAATTTCTGCTCAACACTTGGAGCCAGGCAAAAACCTACCCAGTCAAGAGCCTCGCCGTAGAGATGTGCCTCGATCAGTGCGGGGCCTACAAAAATATTTCGTTTTGCCTGCGAGTAAAGCTTGCCGTGGCTGATACAGCCGCGAACCGGAATATTTTTAATGAGAAGCAACTGAAAGAAAATTCTTGCCGCGCTTTCCACGTGCGCGAAATCCTGAAGGCTATCGGAGCGCGAGTAAACGATGAAGGTGTCCGAGAACCAAGAGTTGAGTAGCCCAACCGCATTCCTACCAAGATTGCATGCGGCACGCATCTGATGTAGCGCCTCAGAGTAAACAGGAAGTACATCCTCAATGGTTCTCGTCTGGACGAGGTTCGTGAATCCCAGCAAGTCTAGGTAGGCGAACCATCGGTCGCGATATCGAAGGGGGCGGTAACTGAGATCGCTCAAAGGTTTGCCTAGCAATGTTTGGACAGACTGTATAATCCCGTTACGCCAGATTGTCTGCTTGTGCTTAAACCGGCTGGCAAGCACCGATCGCCAGCCCTAACCCATTGCAGCAGGACAAGTTCCGCTCCTCTACCGCGATGAGATCGTCGTTTTATGCGGATCGGTGTTAGCACCCCTCTGGTAGCGGTCGGTCGTGTACTTGGACTAAGGGTCGAGGCCTGCCATCGGCCATAAGCGGTCCTCACCCCTGTCGCATTAACGCAAAGCTTCAGCAGCGGATATGCAGCAGCCAAGGGGAGGCAAATACGTCGGCTGGAAGCTATTGTTTGGCACCTTAGTACTTCTCAAAATTGGCTGCCGCATAGCCATCCTCGTATTCGCATTTAGGACATAGGCCCGCCCCTTCATACTCCACGTTGGAATAGAGATAATCAGCCTTGCAATGAACGCACTCTAGAACTTCCTCTCGGTGACCGCAGAGGAGGCACATCTCCGATTCCAAGTCGAATGTTTCGTTGTGGCACATTGGGCAATCTACAATCGGAAGATCCGAATCTAGCAAGGTGTCTATAATATGAGCACGTTGCGCTTTATAGAACTCGGCGTACTCATTCAATTTCGACCATCCTGGATCACTCAGGCGCCGGTCGGCCCAATTCAGACCCAATTCATCGCATGAGAATCTAAATATAAAAACCAAGACGTTGCCAATGACAACCTTTGCTTCTTCTTCGCTTATCTCAAACTCGTAGTGCTCGATGGCGTTTCGTTTTTCGCGAATCGTCTTAAGAGCGCTATCGTCCGAGTCCTTAAACTCAATGTCACCGATTTTTTTCAACCTACGCAACGCTTGCTCTGCATTCACCGTGAATGCGGTCGTGGATGGATACTCGTCTACCTTAGAGAGAACGAACGCAGGGTGTATTCTTCTCAGTCGCTCCTTGAATAGGAGCTCCGCAACATGAGACAAATCAAGAATTACGCGCTTAAAGTCGCCCGTGTTTACTTCATGTTTTGTCGTAAGGTGAGCAATCGCGTGTTCAAAGCTATCAAGCGCATTCTCGACGAGATTGAACTTATGCATGTTGTATTTGCATGTCATAAATGCTCGGTTGAGCCCAACAATGTTTAGGCGGATCCATATAAGAACCGGATCTGCCATTTTCTCTCCGCGTCACACACCTTCAATGATCGTGAACAATATCCCATCATCGACGGTGGTGCAATGAGTGACGGGCCATCGACCATGTATCACGGGTTCTTATGCGGATCGGCGTAAGACCCTCCCTTCTGATAGCTGTCGGTCGTGTCCGTCGGCTTTGGGTCGGATGGCGAGGCTCAGAGAACGGCCAAGTGCGGAAGTTCGGCTCCAAGGTCTTGTTGGGGCGCCATCCTACCCGAGTCGCAGCGCCTCCTCCGGGTGGAAGTACAGGTGCAAGGCGTCAAACCCATGCAGGCCTGGGTAGGGACGAGTTGGATCCCAACGCACCATGCCTGACTCGTGTGTTGCATCCACGACAAGTAACAGCTCGACGCGAGCAGCAGCCGAACGATAGCGAGCCAGGCGAGCGGCCTGGTCCTGGATCACGGGCAGGATGTGCTCCGGCCCAATCTGCCCACGCCAGCCGACAGAGTTGTCGACGGTCACTCACCGATCGCACTGCCCTGCCTCTGGAGGCAAGGCGCACAGATGAAGAGTGGCCCCATCCATCTCAAGTCGCGTACGCTCCCATGGAACAGCCGGGCGAGCATGGGCGATCCGATCGACCAACCCCGCGTAATCTACCGCTGCCGGATCGGCCATCACAGCTTGGACGTGCAGAGGAGGCCCACCAACCGAGTAGTAGTCTGCCGCGAACCGCCGAAGGAGCTTGTTCCGTCGCGACTCGACGGCCTTGGCGGGGGAGCCGGAGTCGCTCACCGCCGACTGGTCGCGGAACACCTGAGCGACCTCCAGCCCAAAGCACTCGCTGTTACCCGAGACCAAGAAGTCAGGCGATTCGCGCTCCTCGACGATCGCGTGCTGGCCACCAAGGCGGGCCAGGAAGGCTTCAACGTAGATGCGCTCTTGAACCTTCGATGCCATGTGGGTCGTTCCAACAATGTTTAGATGGATCCGCGTAAGATGTGGATCCGACCATTTCTGTCCGTGTAACACACCACTACGGTTCGTGAACAATACGCCATAATCGCCGCTGGTTCAACGAGTTGCGACTGGGGGTGCTGTCCCAAGTAGGACACTTCACCACAAGTCATGACAGCTTGCTGTGTGGCAAGAGACGTAACTCGAAGGTCAAATGAGGATAGTTGGAAAGGCACATGAGGACACAGGAGTGGGCACGAGAAGACAAGAGGGCAGTAGCGTGCTAGACGGGGAGAAAGTGGTGAACAATGACCTGGGACATTTTCTGAAAATCACGGTCTGAGGTGAGGATCGGAAGCCCGTGCTGCATAGC